>DATFWC010000119.1:0-28581 GCA_035259885.1 Xanthobacteraceae bacterium | reverse complement strand
GCTGACCTTCGGCTACATCAGCGCACTGGTGCATCCCGACGACGTCAAGCTTTATGACCTGGCGGCGCAGCTCGCCGATGGCCAGGTGGCCTCGATCGACCGCGCGTTCCGCATGCGGCACAGCCGCGGCGACTGGGTGTGGCTGCGCGCCCGCTGCGAGCTGGTGCGGCCGACCGACGATCCGGGCCTGCACCTGATCGGCATCGCGGTCGATATCACCGAGCAGAAGAATCTCCTGGCCAAGACCGAAGCGGCCGACATCCGCCTGCGCGACGCGATCGAAACCATTTCCGAGGCCTTCGTCGTATGGGACGCCGACAACCGGCTGGTCATGTGCAACTCGAAATTCCAGAGCCTGCACAGCCTGCCCGAGGAAGCGGTCAAGCCGGGAACCGACTACGACGCCGTGGTCGCCGCCGGCGGCAAGCCGGTGGTGCGCACGCAGATGACCGGCGGCGGCCGGCGCGAACCGGGCGGGCGCACCTTCGAGGCGCAGCTCGACGACGGGCGCTGGCTGCACATCAGCGAGCGCCGCACCAAGGACGGCGGATTCGTGTCGGTCGGCACCGACATCACGGCGCTCAAGCGCCACGAGGAGCGGCTGCTGGAAAGCGAGCGGCAGCTCAAGGCGACGATCGAGGACCTGCGCAATTCGCAGACGACGCTGGAAGTGCAGAAGAGCCAGCTGTCGGAGCTGGCGGAAAAATACGCCGAGGAGAAGACCCGGGCGCTGGAGGCGAGCCAGGCCAAGTCCGAGTTTCTCGCCAACATGAGCCACGAGCTGCGCACGCCGCTCAACGCCATCATCGGCTTCTCCGAGATCATGCAATCGGGCATGTTCGGCCCGCTCGGCGCCGACAAATATCTCGAGTACTGCCGCGACATCCACGAGAGCGGGCAATACCTGCTCGAGGTGATCAACGATATCCTCGACATGTCGAAGATCGAGGCCGGCCGGCTGCAGCTCGACCTCGAGGAGACCGACCTTAATCGCATTCTCGCCGATGCGATGCGGTTCGTCACCGCGCGGGCGGAGGAGAAGGGGCTCACGCTGCGCACCGAGATCACGCCGAACATCCGCATCAGGGTCGACCGCCGCGCCGTCAAGCAGATCATGCTCAACCTCCTTTCAAACGCCGTGAAGTTCACACCCGAAGGCGGCTTGATCACGGTGCGCGGACACGTTTCGAGCGATGCCGTCATGCTCGCCATCGAGGATACCGGCATCGGCATTCCGAGCGACGCCTTGAAGAACCTGGGACGGCCGTTCGAACAGGTGGAGAGCCAGTTCACCAAGTCGCATCAGGGGTCGGGACTGGGCCTGGCGATCGCCAAATCGCTGGTGGAGCTGCATGGCGGCGCCATGCGCATCCGCTCCACGCTGGGCATCGGCACGGTGGTGGGCGTTCGCCTGCCGCGCGACGGCCGCCCTCTGGAAACCGAAGAGATGTTGGAGACGCTACATTAGATCGAGGCATGGCTGCGGGGAGCAACGCCTGTTTGTTGGTCACAGGCGAACCGGAAATATGCAATGCAAACGTGGGTTGTGAGCGTATGCGTCAGTGAGGAAGATCATACGCTTCTGGCGGCGGCATCCGAACTGACGGGAACGAGTGTCAGCGAGTTCATCCGGCGCAAGGCGCTCGAGGCAGCCGAGGCGGCAATCCTCGAACGACGCAGCGTCACCGTGGCGCGCTGGGACTGGGACGCGTTCGAAGGCTGGGCGCACCAGCCGACAGAAGCGTCCGGGGGCGACGGCGCGCACAAGCCGCCGACGTGACGTGACGGATGCAATGGCGGGCGGATCGCCGGATTCCGATCATCCGGATGACGTCGCCCGCCCAGCCTTCCGCACGCGCACGTCGCGTCACTGCACGCCGATGTTGGCGTCGGCAATGACCTTGGCCCATCTGGCCATCTCGGTCGGCAGCACCAGCGCTGAGACGCAGAATGGCAAGAGATGGCGGCGCGTCGGTTTCATCTGCGTCGCGGCAAACTGCAATCGCCCGACGTGCTCAGATCGAAATGCGTGCCCCTACCCTCAACCGGGAGGTCAGGCCGGCCACATCCGCAGCGCCATCTCGGCGATCTGCTCCAGTTCCTGGCGGCCAGCACCGCCGGCGGCGCGCACCGCCATTCCCTCCATGACAGCCATGACGTAGCGGGCGAAATCGCCAGGATCGAGATCCGGCGGCATGAGCCCCTCGTCCTTGGCACGCTCGAGTCGGGCGCGCACCCTCGCCTCGGCTTCGCTCCGCTGCGAGGCGAGTTGGTGTTGAATCGCTTCAGCCGCGTCGCTGCATGACACCACGCTGCGCACCATCAGGCATCCACGCGGATTGCATTCGTTGCTGAGGAAATTGGCCGCCTCGCGCAGCAGATGCTCGACCATGCCGCGCGCGGTCGGCGCCGCGAGCGCGTCGTCCCAGTAGCGCCCGTGCTGCTCGACGTAGCGTTGGAGCGCCTTGCGGAACAATTCTTCCTTGTTGCCGAAGGCGGCGTACAGGCTTGGGGGATTGATCCCCATTGCCTGGGTCAGTTCGGCAATGGACGTACCCTCGTAGCCATTCCGCCAGAACACCTCCAGCGCATGGTCGAGCGCCCGGTCCATATCGAATTCACGTGGACGTCCCATGCCCATAAGCGGCTCCCTTCACTTCTTTTTGAGTGCCTTTTTTACCGGTCACTATATAAGTGGTTGACAGCTTCCGTCCAGTACGCCATATCTGTAGCAATCAATACATAAATAGGCGACGGAGCAATCTCATGCAATGGCAAGCTGTTCGCCCCGCCTTTTGGGGGGTCGGGGCTTTGGTGGCCGGTTTGGTGGCGGTCGCAGCCCTGGTGGCGTTCCCCAGTACCAGTTCTCAGTCCAGCAGCTCCCCCGCGCCCACGGCGGCCCCTGTTCCGGTTTCGGTCGCAGTCGTCGAGCAGCACGACGTCGCGTTGTGGGACGAATTTTCCGGCCGCCTCGAAGCGGTCGAGCGGGTTGAAGTCCGCTCCCGCGTGGCCGGCGCGGTCGATGCCGTGCACTTCCGTGAAGGCGCGCTGGTGCGCCAAGGCGACCTGCTGATCACCATCGACCCTGCCCCCTATGCGGCGGAAGTCGAAAGGGCGGAAGCGCAGGTCGCGGCGGCGCAGGCCCGCCTGGCGCTGACCCGCAGCGAATTCGAGCGCGGTCGCCAATTGTGGGATTCGCGAACAGTGTCGCAGCGCGATCTCGACCAGCGTCTCAACGCCCAGCGCGAGGCGGAAGCAAACTTGCGAGCGGCCCAGGCGTCGCTGCAATCCGCGCAACTCAACCTGAGCTACACCGCGGTCCGCGCCCCGGTGGCTGGGCGGGTCGGCAAGCTGGAAATCACGGTCGGCAACCTGGTGGCCGCAGGCCCTGGGGCACCGGTCCTCACGACGCTGGTCTCGGTCGACCCGATCTATGCCAGCTTCAACGCCGATGAGGAGGTGGTGGCGCGCGCGCTCAGGTCGCTGGGACACGAGGGCAATGCGCCTGCGGAGCTCGAGCGCATCCCGGTGCGCATGGTCACCGCGACCAGCAACGGCGCGACCCTCACGGGCCGCCTGCAGCTGATCGACAACCAGGTCGACGCCAGGAGCGGCACAGTGCGCGTACGGGCCGTCTTTGCCAATGCCGACGGCAGGCTGATGCCGGGGCAGTTTGCCCGTCTGGGCATGGGCCAAGCCAAGCGGGAGCCGGCCCTGGTCGTCAACGAGCGGGCGATCGGCACCGACCAGAACAAGAAATTCGTCATGGTCGTCGGCGCCGACAACAAGGCGACCTACCGCGAAGTGACGCTGGGCGCCTTCGTCGACGGTCTGCGAGTAGTGACGAACGGCCTGAAGCCGGGCGAGCGCATTATCGTCAACGGGCTGCAGCGCGTTCGTCCCGGCGCCGTGGTGGTACCCGATCCCGTCGCCATGGCGGCACGACCCGCCGCCGACGTCGTCCAGCGCTGACGGCACAACCTGTCCGCACGGGGGCCTCTCATGAACGTGTCCAGGTTCTTCATCGATCGCCCAATCTTCGCCGGCGTGCTGTCGGTGCTCATCCTGCTGGCGGGATTGCTGGCGCTGCGCGTGATGCCGATCTCAGAGTATCCCGAGGTGGTGCCGCCGTCGGTGGTGGTGCGGGCCCAGTATCCCGGGGCCAACCCGAAGGTCATCGCCGAGACGGTGGCCACGCCGATTGAGGAATCGATCAACGGCGTGGAAGGCATGCTCTACATGAGCAGTCAGGCCACCAGCGACGGCCTGATGACCCTGACCGTCACGTTCCGCCTCGGCACCGATCCCGACAAGGCGCAGCAACTGGTGCAGAACCGCGTCTCGCAGGCGGAGCCGCGGCTGCCGGAAGACGTGCGGCGGCTCGGCGTCACCACCGTCAAGAGCTCCCCCGACCTGACGATGGTGGTGCACCTGCGGTCGCCCAATGACCGTTACGACATGACCTACCTGCGCAACTACGCGGTCCTCAACGTCAAGGATCGCCTCGCCCGCATCGATGGCGTCGGCCAGGTCCAGCTGTTCGGCGCCGGCGACTATTCGATGCGGGTATGGCTCGATCCGCAAAAAGTGGCGGAGCGCGGCCTGTCGGCGAGCGACATCGTGAACGAGATCCGCGCGCAGAACGTTCAAGCGGCGGGCGGCTTCATCGGCGCCTCGCCAAGCGTGCCAGGGGTCGACCTGCAGCTCGCGCTCAACGCCCAGGGCCGCCTGCAGAGCGAGGATGAGTTCGGCGACATCGTCGTCAAGACCGGGGCCAACGGCGAGGTCACGCGCCTGCGCGACGTCGCGCGGATCGAGCTCGGCGCTTCGGAATATGCACTGCGTTCGCTGCTCGACAACCAGTCCGCCGTCGCGATCCCGATCTTCCAAGCCCCCGGCTCCAACGCGCTCGCGATCTCGGACAATGTCCGCAGCATCATGGCGGAGCTGAAAAAGAACATGCCCGAGGGCATGGACTATTCGATCGTCTATGACCCGACCCAATTCGTTCGTGCGTCGATCGAGGCGGTCGTGCACACGCTCTTGGAGGCCGTGGCGCTGGTCGTGCTGGTGGTAATCCTGTTCCTGCAGACGTGGCGCGCCTCGATCATCCCGCTTATCGCCGTGCCGGTCTCCAGCATCGGCACTTTCGCCGTCATGTACCTATTCGGTTTCTCCATCAATGCGCTCAGTCTGTTCGGCCTGGTGCTGGCGATCGGCATCGTGGTCGATGATGCCATCGTGGTGGTTGAGAACGCCGAGCGCAACATCGAGGCCGGACTGTCGCCGCGCGAGGCAACCTACCAGGCGATGCGGGAAGTGTCCGGGCCCATCATCGCGATTGCGCTGGTCCTGGTTGCCGTGTTCGTGCCCCTCGCCTTCATCAGCGGCCTCACCGGCCAGTTCTATCGGCAGTTCGCGCTGACCATCGCGATATCGACGGTCATCTCGGCGATCAATTCGCTCACGTTGTCGCCAGCATTGTCGGCCCTACTGCTCAAGTCGCATGACACCCCGAAGGACGCCCTGGCGCGGGTCATGGACAAGGCGCTGGGATGGTTCTTCCGCCGCTTCAATGCCGCCTTCGGCCGCGGTGCCAGGGCGTATCGCGGCGGGGTACGACGGGTGATCTCGCGCAAGGCCGTGATGATGGGCGTCTATCTCGTGCTCATCGGTGTCACCTTCGGATTGTTCAAGACGGTGCCGGGCGGCTTCGTGCCGGGCCAGGACAAGCAGTACCTGGTCGGATTTGCCCAGCTGCCCGACGGCGCGACCCTTGACCGCACCGAAGAGGTCATTCGCCAGATGAGCGACATCGCCCTCAAGCAGCCGGGGGTCGAGAGCGCCGTGGCGTTCCCGGGCCTGTCCATCAGCGGATTCACCAACAGCTCGAGCGCCGGCATCGTTTTCGTGACACTAAAACCTTTCGACGAGCGCAGAAGCGCAGACCTGAGCGGTGCAGCGATCGCCAAGCGGCTGAACGGGAAGTTCGCTGCCATCAATGAGGCCTTCATCGCCATCTTTCCGCCTCCGCCGGTGCAGGGGCTGGGCACGATCGGCGGATTCAAGCTCCAGATCGAGGATCGCACCGGCCAGGGCTACGGCGCCCTCAACGAGGCAACGAAGGCCTTCATGGCCAAGGCCGGGGCGGCACCGGAACTGGCCGGGCTGTTCACCAGCTACCAAGTCAACGTGCCACAGCTCTATGCCGACATCGACCGCACCAAGGCGCGTCAGCTCGGCGTGGCGGTGACGGACGTGTTCGACACGCTGCAGATCTACCTCGGCTCGTTGTACGTGAACGACTTCAACAAGTTCGGGCGTACTTACTCGGTTCGGGTGCAGGCCGACGCGGCGTTTCGTGCGCGCGCCGACGACGTCGGCCGGCTCAAGGTGCGTGCGAATACCGGCGAGATGGTGCCACTGGCCGCGCTGCTGAAGGTCAACGCCACGTCCGGGCCGGAGCGCGCCATACGCTACAACGGCTTTCTGTCGGCCGACATCAATGGCGGTGCGGCGCCGGGCTTCTCCACCGGCGAGGCGCAGGCGGCGGTTGCACGGATCGCGGCCGAGACGCTGCCGCAGGGTTTCGGTTTCGAATGGACCGATTTGACCTATCAGGAAATCCTCGCCGGCAACTCGGCAATCCTGGTCTATCCGCTCGCCATTCTGCTGGTCTTCCTGGTGCTGGCGGCGTTGTACGAAAGCCTGGCGTTGCCGTTGTCGATCATCATGATCGTGCCGATGGGCCTGCTCGCCGCCATGACGGGTGTCTGGCTCACCAGCGGTGACAACAACATTTTCACGCAGATCGGTCTCATCGTCCTGGTCGGCCTGTCGGCGAAGAACGCCATTCTGATCGTTGAGTTCGCCCGCGAACTGGAATTCGCCGGCCGCAGTCCCGTGCAAGCCGCCATCGAAGCGAGCGGCTTGCGCCTGCGCCCGATCCTGATGACCTCGCTCGCGTTCGTCATGGGTGTCGTCCCGCTGGTGTTCTCCACCGGGGCGGGAGCCGAGATGCGCCATGCCATGGGTCTGGCCGTATTCGGTGGCATGATCGGCGTCACGCTGTTCGGTATTTTCCTGACACCGGTCTTCTACGTGCTGTTGCGCCAACTGACCGGCAACCGTCCTTTGAAACAGCATGGCAAGCCGAGGCCACACGACGCGATGCGAACGCCCGACGATCTTGCAGTTCACGGATTGGTGCCGTCGTTGCCCGATCGCGAGCGCGGCGCGCTGGAGAGCGTGTAGCCCCGCGTTACGGAGCTTGTCCCAGGATGCGCAAAAAGCTCGCGCGCACGCGCACCTGGGTGTCGGCCAGGTGCGCCTCCAGGGTGGCGAAATCAGGAACGTCGGCGGCGCGCGCCAGGAGTTTCAAAAGTCCCGACCCGGCGTGTTTGGGATCGAACGGCCCGCTGAGGCACAGGCGCAGGATCTGCGTGAGGTCGTGGTAGAGCCGCACGGCGCCGCGCACGATTTCGGCATCGGCGGCGTCGATCAGGCCGAGGCGCCAGGCGCGGTCGAGGACGCGCGCTGTCGAGGTGTCGAGAATGTCGGGATGCTCGGCGGCGTGCACGAGTTGCAGGTACTGGGCGATGAATTCGAGATCGACCAGCCCGCCCGCGGCATATTTCAGGTCCCAGCGCCGGTCATCGCCCTTCTCGGTCGCGATGGCCCGACGCATCTCCACCACGTCGCCGGCGACGAGGTCGGGATCGCGTGGCCGGCGCAGGATGTCGTGGATGACGCCCTCGACGCGGGCGCGGAAGGCGGGTGAGCCCGAGACGACACGTGCGCGCGTCAACGCCATGTGCTCCCAGGTCCACGCCTCGCTGTCCTGGTAGGCGCGAAAACTGTCGAGCCGGGTGGCGAGCGGGCCCGAGCGCCCCGACGGCCGCAGGCGCATGTCGACCTGGTAGAGCGAGCCGTAGTTGGTCTGCACCGTCAGCGCATTGACGATGCGCTGCGTCAGCCGGGCAAAATACTGTCCACTATAGAGCCGGCGCGCGCCGTCCGACTCCGGATGCCGCTCGTCGAAATCGTAGATGATGATCAGGTCGAGGTCGGAGTTGGCGGTCATCTCGCGGCCGCCGAGCTTGCCCATGGCCAGGATGGCACTCTCCTGGCCGACCAGGCGGCCGTGGCTGGCAGCGAAATTGTCCCCGACCGCGCGGTGGAGCGCGCAGACCAGGACATCGGCGAGCCGGGCAAAGGCTTCGCCGGCCTGGCCGGCCGACAAGGTGCCGGACAGGATGCGGGCGCCGATCAGGAACATGTGCTCCTGGCCGAACTGGCGCACGCGATCGAGAAAATCCTCGTACGTGACCGATTCGCCGAGCGAGGCCGCGAGCTGCGCGTTCAACTGCTCGGCGTCGGGAAGCGCCGCGAAGAAGGCCGGGTCGATGAGCGTATCCATGACCTGCGGATGCTGGGCGAGAATCTCGCCGAGCCGCGGCGCGGTGCCGAGGATGAGGGTCAGAAGGGCCACGAAATCCGGATTCTGCCGCAGCAGCGAGATGAGCTGGGCTCCGCGCGACAGGCCGGCGAGAAAACGATCGAGCGCGATCACGGCACTATCGGGATTCTCCGACCGTGACAGCTCCTCGAGCAGAACCGGGATCAGCTCCGCGAGATGCTGGCGGGCGCGCTCACCCTTGAGCGCGCGATATTCGCCGGCGAGCCAGCGGCGCACCGCACCCGACGCCTCGACCGGGCGCTTGAATCCCATCTCGGCCAGCTTGTCGAGCGTATCGCGATGGTCGGCGCCGGGCGCGAACACCAACGCATGGCGGCGGGCCGTGAGCTCGGGCGCATCCTCGAACAGGTGGGCGTAGTGGGCCTGGACCTTGCGCAGATGATCGGTGAGCACGTGCGCGAAGGCGTCGCGGCCGGCCAGGCCGAGGAAGCGGGCGAAGCGGTCGAGCTCGGCGCGCTCGGTGGGCAGCGTATGGGTCTGCTCGTCGGCGACCATTTGCAGCCGGTGCTCGACGCTGCGCAGGAACAGGTAGGCCGCTTCGAGATCCCGGCAGGCGGCGGCGCTGATCCAGCCGCCGGCGGCGAGCCCAGCCAGGGTGGCGAGTGTCTCGCGCGCGCGCAGGGCGGGATTGCGTCCGCCCGCGATCAATTGCTGGGTCTGGGCGAAGAACTCGATCTCGCGAATGCCGCCGCGGCCGAGCTTGATGTTGTGGCCCTCGACGGCGATCTCGTCGTGGCCGCGATAGGCGTGGATCTGCCGCTTCATCGCATGCACGTCGGCGACGGCGGCAAAATCGAAATATTTCCTCCACACGAACGGCGCGATCTCCTTGAGGAAGGCGCCTCCGCGCTCGAGGTCGCCGGCGCATGGGCGCGCCTTGATCATGGCGGCGCGCTCCCAGTTCTGGCCGGTGCTTTCGTAATAGGAAAGCGCCGAGTCGGTGGAGATCACAATCTGCGTCGAGGCCGGATCGGGCCGTAGCCTGAGATCGACGCGGAACACGTAGCCGTCGCCGGTCCGCTCCTGCAGGAGCTTTACCAGCAGACGGGTCAGCCGCAGATAGAGCGCGGCGCCTTCGATCTCCGGCGCCAGCGCCGGAGCGTCGGGATCGAACAGAACGATGAGGTCGATGTCACTGGAATAGTTGAGCTCGAAGGCGCCCATTTTGCCCATGGCGAGCACGACGAGGCCGCAACCCTGCTCCGGCCGCGCCGGGCCGATCGGGACAAGCGTGCCGCGGCCAAACGCGTCATTCAGGGCAAAGCGCACCGCGGCGCCCGTCGCCGCATCCGCCACCTGCGTCAGCGCCGCCGTGACGCGCATCACCAGCCAGACACCGCCGATGTCGCACAGCGCGATCAGGAGCGCGGCCTCGGCCTTCATGCGGCGCAGCAGCCGCATCGCTTCGCTCTGGTCGGCGGTGGCGGCCACGTCGGCAGCAGTCGCGCCCAACAGGGCATCAAGGTGCGCGTCGGGATCGGACTCGAGCAGCGCGACAAGCCGGGCCGGCTCGCCGGCGGCCAGCTCCCACAGATAAGGCGAGCCGTCCGCGACACCTTCGATCAGCGCCTGAAGCTTGTTGGAGCCGGCCAGCAAGCGCGCAAGCGCCCTGCCCGCTTCGCTCGCCGCGATCTCGCCCAGCCACGCCGACACTTTCGCGCGCGCGTCGGTCGGTGACGACAGCAGCGGCGCTGCAACGATCCGCTGCGCCAGCGTCGGGCCGGCCGCTTCCCGTTTCTTCGCTGGCCGTTTCGCCGGTCGCACCATGGCGGCCTCGGTTGAAAGAAATTATTACGCCCGCGGTAGCACCAGGGTGGCCTTGAGCCCAGGTGCGTTGTCGCCGAGAACGAGCTCGCCGCGGTGGAGCCGCGCCACGGCGGCCGCCAGGCTGAGCCCCAGGCCGGCGCCCGGCTGCGAGCGGCTCTGCTCGAGGCGCACGAAGCGCTCGACCACGCGCGAGCGGTCGGCGGCCGGAATGCCGGGTCCATTGTCGGCCACGCTGAGCAGCACGCGGTGGCCGTCGGTGGCGGCGCTCACCACGATGGCGGTGGCGTTATCGCCCGACGGCAACGCGTCGGGCAGCACATCGCCGGCAGCCGGCGCGAGCGCCGGCGCTGCATGTTTGGGGGCCGCATATTTGATCGCGTTGTCGATCAGGTTGGCGAGCGTCTGGCTGATCAGCTCGCGGTTGCCCTTGACCCGCGCCGGCCCCGGCGCGTCGACCTTGAGCGCCAGGCCCTTGTCGTCGGCGAGCGGCTCGTACAGCTCGGCGACGTCGTGCACGATCTCGGCGGCATCGAACTCGTCCATGTTCTCCCGGATCTCGCCGGATTCCGCACGCGCGATCATCAGCAGCGCGTTGAAGGTGCGGATGAGCCCGTCCGATTCCTCGAGCACGTTCTCCAGCGCGGCGCGGTAGTCGCCGTCGCCCCTGGCCGTGCGCAGCGCTTCCTCGGCGCGGTTGCGCAGCCGGGTCAGCGGCGTCCTGAGATCGTGGGCGATGTTGTCGGACACTTCCTTGACCCCGTGCATCAAGGCCTCGATGCGCTCCAGCATGGCATTGAGGTTCGCGGCCAGGCGGTCGAGCTCGTCGCCGGTGCCGGCGATCGGCAGCCGGCCGCCCAGATCGCCTTCCATGATGGTGCGCGTCGTGCCGGTCATGGCATCGATGCGCTTGAGCACACGGCGCGTGACGAAGATGCCGCCGACCAACCCGAGCACGACCACCACCGCCACCGACCAGCGCGCCGCCGTGAGGATGATGTCATGCAGCCGTTCGCGCTCCTCGACGTCGCGGCCGACCAGGAGACGGAAGCCGCCTCCCAGGCGCACCACGCGCACCAGCGCGTAGTGCTCGGCGTCCTCGGCTTCGTCTAGCCGCCGATAGGATGTCTCGGTGAGGCCGGTACGCTCCAGGATGCCCGGCTGCAACGTCCCGACATTGCCGGCGAGCCCTTCGCCGGCCGGCGTGGTGACGAGATAGAGGTTCGAGCCGGGGCGCCGCGAGCGGGCATCGACCAGCAGCAGCAGCCGGCGGATGCCGCCCTGATTGTACAGCTCGGACAGGCCGTTGATCTCGGCGTCGATGGTCTCAGTGATTTGCTGGGTAATGAGGCTCGAAGTGGTCCAGGCGAAGTAGCCGATGAGGAACGCAGCGAACAGCGCAAACACCGTCAGGTAGACCAGCGACAGCTTGAACAGCGTGGTGCGCAGCAGCTTTCCGAGGGCGGTCAGGCCCTCCTTCGTGGCCCGCTTCAGGGCATCGAAGGCCGCGGAATCACTTGCCATCGCGGATCACGTAGCCTGCCCCGCGCACCGTGTGAAGCAGCGCCCGGGCGAATCCCTTGTCGATCTTGGCGCGCAGCCGCGACATGTGAACGTCAATCACGTTGGTCTGCGGGTCGAAATGATAGTCCCACACATTCTCAAGCAGCATGGTGCGGGTCACCACCTGGCCGGCATGCTTCATGAGGTATTCGAGCAGGCGGAACTCGCGCGGCTGCAGCACGATCTCGGATTCGCCCCGCGTCACCCGATGCGACAGCCGGTCAAGCTCGAGATCGGCGACGCGATAGACGGTCTCCTCGCTGCGGCCGGAGCGCCGGCGCGCCAGCACTTCCACACGCGCCAGCAGCTCGGAAAACGAATAGGGCTTTGGCAGGTAGTCGTCGCCGCCGGCGCGCAATCCTTTCACCCGGTCGTCCACCTGGCCGAGCGCCGAGAGGATCAGCGCCGGCGTCTCCATGCTCTTCGCCCGCAGGGTGCCGATCACGGACAGCCCGTCGCGTTTGGGCAACATCCGATCGATGATGAGGACGTCGTATTGCTCGCCGAGCGCCATGGCCAGCCCCTCCTCGCCGTCGATGGCATGATCGGCGACGTGGCCGACCTCGCGAAAGGCCTTGACCAGGTAGTCGGCCGCGTCGCGGTCATCTTCGATGATGAGAAGGCGCATGCGGCAATTCTAGAGCGAATGGGGAATGGCGAACAGGGAAGCAAGCCGCGAGCGCCTGTTCGCCACGCACGATTCCCGGTTCGCTCTACGCCCTTCGGCAAAATAACGAGAGGGCGGTGCACAAACGCAACTGGCACCGCCCTCCCGACCGAACCCGGATCCGACGGAGGGGGGCGGGAAGCCGGTCCCGGGATCGGAAATTAGTCGGGGACGGGCACAAGGCCCGCCCCCAGGGTTCGTTCCGCCGGCGGGGGCGACGAATGCCGACGTCACGGCCCCTTTCTGGCTGCCGCGCCCAAAGGGCGCGACAGGATCATCACGCGCGGCCGAGCGGCACCGCGACAAACTTCGTGCTCTCGCCCGACTTCACCCGCAGCAGCACGGTGCGCTTACCGCCCTGGCGTGCGTCGTTGAGGGCGCCCCGAATGTCGGCCGGGCTCGATACGGTCTTGCCGGCGACCTCGAGGATCACGTCGCCGGTCTTGAAGCCGCGCTCGGCGGCCGGGCCCTCGGGATCGACAGCCGTGACGACCACGCCCTTGCCGCCGCTGCCGGCGACCGAGCCGGCGGGGGCCAGCGTCAAGCCGAGGTGGGTCTCGGAATTGGCCGACCCGTCGCGGTCATCGCTGCCGAGGCTGGCCTGCTGCTCCTTGGGGTAGTCGGCGAGCTTCACGGCAATCGTCTTGTCGGCGCCCTGACGCACGATGCCGAGATTGGCGGTGGCGCCGGGGGCGAGGGCACCGATCTTCTTGGCGAGATCGCGCGCGTCCTTCACCGCGTCGCCGTTCACCGACGTGATCACGTCGCCCGACGCGATGCCGGCCTTGGCGGCGGGACCGGCGGATTGCGCCTCCGCGACCAGCGCGCCCTCGGCCTTCTTGAGCCCGAGGCTGTCGGCAACGTCGCTGGTCACTGGCTGAATCTGCACGCCGATCCAGCCGCGCGTCACCGAGCCATGATCCCTCAACTGGGCGATGACGGTCTTCACGGTCTCCGCCGGAATGGCGAAGCCGATGCCGATCGAGCCGCCGTTGGGCGAGAAGATCGCGGTGTTGACGCCGATCACGCTGCCGTCCACGTCGAAGGTCGGACCGCCCGAGTTGCCGCGGTTGACCGGCGCGTCGATCTGGATGAAGTCGTCATAGGGGCCGGCGCCGATGTCACGGCCGCGCGCCGACACGATGCCGGCCGTCACGGTGCCGCCGAGCCCGAACGGATTGCCGACCGCGATCACCCAGTCGCCGATGCGCGGCTGCTTTTCGGACAGCTTCACGAACGGGAAGTCGTTGCGGCCCTCGACCTTGAGCAGGGCGAGGTCGGTCTTGGGATCGGTGCCGACCACCTTGGCGCTGTAGGTCTTGTTGTCGTCGGTCTGGATCTCGACGCTCTTGCCGCGCTCGACCACGTGATTGTTGGTCACGGCATAACCGTCGGCCGAGATAAAGAAGCCGGAGCCCTGCGCCATGCTGAACTGGCGGCCGCCACGCGGGCTGTTGTTGGGCATGCCGGGCAGGCCGAAGCGCTTGAAGAACTGCTCGAGCCCGGGCGGCAGGTCTTCGTTGTTGAACTGCATCTGCTCGCGCTGCGACGGCGCCTCGCCCTTGACACGCACGCCGATCACGGCCGGCTTCACGCGCTCGACGATATCGGCGAAACCGACCGGCCGCGCCGCGTTCTCGCTGCTGACCTGCGCGACCGCCGGAGACGTAAAGGGAAGACTGGTCTGCACGCCCGGGCCGCCGAACAGCAACGCAGCGCCGACACTGGCCACCGACGCAAGGAGGACGAGCCGGCGCAGCGACAGAATTTTGCGCGGGGTGGAATTGTTCTTCTGCATCAACAATGGCTCCGCTCGGAGAAACAGGGAGAAACTCGCAGGGTGCTGACTGCACCGGTTCGCGGGGGGTGCTGACTGCACCGATCCGCGGGGTGCTGACTGCACCGGTTCACGGGTAGATATGGAGGGTGCCGCCTTACGGTGCCCTGTCGGCAGGTTTAAAGTTTCGTAAGGTTTCGGCAGCGCCCGCTGGACGGACGGCCAGCCCATTGATCTATAAAGACTTTATGGGAATGGCCCAACACCATATTGGGCCCGCGGAGGGCGCAGGCGCAGCCCTGGCGAGAAAAAAATCTATGGCTCGCGGGGGTGCGTGAGCTCGTGCAGACGGGCCTGTTCCTGGGCGTTGAGGGCCGTCGCCGTGCCGGCGGCTTCGGCGCTGACGCCGCGCCGGCGCGCCACCACCACCAGCAGCACGATGCCGGCGAGCAGCAGGGCCGCAGGCGCCGCCCACAGGATCAACGTGTGGCCGGCCAGACGCGGCTTCAGCAGCACGAACTCGCCGTAGCGCGCGACCAGGAAATCGATCACTTGATCGTCGTTGTCGCCCGCCTTGAGGCGCTCGCGCACCAGGATGCGCAGGTCGCGCGCGAGCGGCGCATCGGAATCGTCGATCGACTGGTTCTGGCAAACCATGCAGCGCAGGTCGCGCGACAGCGCGCGCGCCCGGCCCTCGAGCGCCGGATCGGCGAGGATCTCATCGGGCTGCACCGCCTGTGCCGCAGCGATGAACGTCAGCGCGGCAAGGCAGAGCGCGGCAACGACGGCAGTGCATCGTGGCCATGTCGGCATCGCACTTCCCTACTCGGCCGGCTGCAGCGCAGCGCGGCTCTTTGCCGGCTTCGGCGCGCCGACCCGCAGCCGCCGGTCCGACAGCGACAGCGCGCCGCCGGTCACCATCACCAGCGCGCCCAGCCAGATCAGCAGCACCAGCGGTTTGTGATAGAGCCGGATCGTGATCGTGCCGTTCGGATTGTTGTCTCCGAGCGAGAGATAGAGCTGGCTCAGGCCGCGGGTCATGAGGGCGGCTTCGGTGGTCGTCATGCCGCGGGTCTGGAAGGAGCGCTTGGCCGGCTCGAGCACGCCGAGCACGTCGCCGCCGCGACGCACCGTGAACTTCGCCGTCAGCTCGCGGTAGTTCGGGCCCTCGCGCGGCGCCATCCCGTCGAAGGACAAGTCATAATGACGCAGCGAGACCACCTGCCCGGGCCGCAGCGTAACGATTTTTTCCGCGCTCCAGCCGGTCTCGCCAACGATGCCGAGCAGCGTGAGGCCGAGGCCGCAATGGGCGAACGCCGTGCCCCAAGCCGAGCGCGGCAGCCCGGCGGCGCGCCGGAGCGCGATGGCCGGCGCGACGCGAAACAGGCCGGTGCGCTCGACGATGTCGGTGAGCGCCCCGGCGATGACGAACAGCGCCAGCCCGACCGCGAACGGTGCCAGCACCGGCTTGGCGCCTTCGCTGGCGAAGGTGGCGGCAATGCCGATGACGCCGATCGCGAAGGCGGCGGTGAGCCGCTGCGTCACGCCGAGGAGGTCGCCGCGCTTCCATGCCAGCAGCGGACCGAACGGCACCGCCGCGAGCAGCGGCACCATGAGCGGGCCGAAGGTCGCGTTGAAGAACGGCGCGCCGACCGAGATCTTCTCCCCGGTGAGCGCCTCCAGTGCCAGCGGATAGAGCGTGCCGATGAACACCGTCGCGCAGGCGGTGGTGAGGAACAGATTGTTGAGCACGAGGGCGCCCTCGCGCGAGATCGGCGCGAACAAACCGCCCTGCCGCAGCAGCGGCGCGCGCCACGCGAACAGCGCCAGCCCGCCGCCGATGAATATCACCAGGATGGCGAGGATGAAGATGCCGCGGGTGGGATCATTGGCGAAGGTGTGGACCGAGGTGAGCACGCCCGACCGCACCAGGAAGGTGCCGATGAGGGAGAGCGAGAACGCGATCACGGCGAGCAGGATGGTCCACACCTTCAGGGCGTCGCGCCGCTCCATCACCAGCGCGGAATGCAGGAGCGCGGTGCCGGCGAGCCACGGCATGAATGAGGCGTTCTCGACCGGATCCCAGAACCACCAGCCGCCCCAGCCGAGCTCGTAATAGGCCCAGTACGAGCCCATGGCGATGCCGCAGGTCAGGAACATCCAGGCGGCGAGCGTCCATGGCCGCACCCAGCGCGCCCAGGCAGGATCGACGCGGCCGTCGATCAGCGCCGCGGCCGCGAACGAGAAAGTGATCGAGAAGCCGACATAGCCGAGATAGAGCATCGGCGGATGCACGGCGAGCCCGATGTCCTGCAGCACCGGATTGAGATCGCGGCCCTCCATCGGCGCATCGGCCAGCCGCAGGAACGGGTTGGAGGTGAGCAGGATGAACAGGAAGAATGCGGCCGCGATCCACGACTGCACGCCGAGCACATTGGCCTTCAGCGTCGCCGGAAGATTGTTGCCGAGCGCCGCCACCAGGGCGCCGAAGAACGTGAGAATGAGCACCCACAGCAGCATGGAGCCTTCGTGATTGCCCCATGCGCTGGTGAATTTATAGACGAGCGGCATGGCCGAGTGCGAATTCTCGGCCACATTGAGCACCGAGAAGTCGGACCGCACGTAGCACGAGATCAACGCCGCAAACGCGATGGCGACGAAGACGAATTGGGCAATTGCCGTGGGCGCGGCAACGCCCATGAGCGCCCTGTCGCGCACGCGTGCGCCCCATACCGGGACGATCGCCTGGATCAGCGCCAGTCCGAGCGCGAGCACCAGGGCATAATGGCCGAGCTCGGGAATCACGGCGCCCTCCTGGCTGGCACGGCGCCGGCGGGCGCTGAGGCGCTGTTGGCCGGCGCCGAGCTGGCGGCGGGCGAGGCGCCCGCCTTCTTGTCGTAATCGTCCTTCCAGTGACCCTGCTTCTTGAGGGCGTCGGCGACTTCCTTGGGCATGTAGGTCTCGTCGTGCTTGGCCAGCACCGAGTCGGCGCGAAACAGGCCGGAACTGTCGAGCGCGCCTTCGGTGACCACGCCCTGCCCTTCGCGGAACAGATCGGGGAGAATCCCCGTATAGGCAACTGAAACCGCGCGGTTGCCGTCGGTGACCTCGAAACGGACGGACAGATTGTCGCCGCGTTCCACGCTGCCCGGCTTGACCAGGCCGCCGAGGCGGATGCGCGCCCCGGGCGGCACGTGTTTCTCGGCCACGTCGGTCGGCGAATTGAAGAAGACGATCGAGTCCTTGAGCGCGCTCAGCACCAGAACTGCCGCCACGGCGAGCACCGTGAGGCCGGAACCTATCAATGCCAGGCGTCGCTGCTTGCGGGTCATATCAACTCATATGGCATGTTATTTCGCCAGCCCATGCGCGGCCTCTCAACCGGGACACGAGTCCAGGACAAAATCAAGTACATGCGATTGCGGGCCGTCAACCTTCCAGCCCCAGGCCCTTCACCAGCTCTTCCACCCGCCGCAGCTTGTCGGGGTCCGCCGCCAGCGCGCGCCGCGCCTCGGTGGCGGCTTCCCGCGCCTTGTCCCGGTCGCCCAGCACCGTATAGGCGCGCACCAGCCGCAGCCAGCCCTCGACGTCGGAACCGTCGTGTTTGAGGCGTTCGGCGAGACGCTCCACCATGCCGCGCACCATCTCGCTGCGCTGCTGCGGCGTGAGCTCGGCGGCCGCCGCCATGTCGCGTTCGCTGGGTCCGCTCGGGGTGTCCTCGACACGGGCCAGCGCCCGCCGGATGAACTCGGCCCACGGCGCGCCGGCCGGAGCCGTGGCGAGCAGATCGCGCCAGATCGCCGCAGCGTCAGGGCGTCGCCCCTCCTGCTCCGCCGCGAGGCCCATATAGAAGCGCGCCCGGACGTCGCTGCCGTCCATCGCGAGCGCGCGCTCGAACGACGCCTTGGCGGATTCGGTGATGACGCCGTTCGCCTGCGCGGCGAGCGCTTCGCCCAGTTCGACTTCGCGCTGGACCGTGGAGCCGAGCAGCCGCAGCGCATGTTGCCGCGCCGTCACGGCATCATCGAAGCGGCTAAGCCGCATATACACCGGCGCCAGCACTTCCCACCCGCGGCCGTCTTCCGGATTGCGCGCCAGGTGCGCCTCGACCTGGCTGATGAGCGTCGCGAGCGAGCGCTGCTCGGTCGGGGCCTGCGACCGCGCGGCCAGCGGCTCATCCGGCAGGTCGGGCGCGCCAAGCACGCGATAAAGCCCGACCGCACCGAACGGGAGCAGGACGAGCGCCGCCACGGCAGCGGCGCCCCGCCGCCACGTGGCCGAAGGCTTGGGCTCGCCCGTCTGGGCACCGGCCACATCGGCGGCAGCCAGCAGGCGGCGCGACACCTCGACGCGGGCCGCTTCGGCCTCGCGCTCTGCGATGCGGCCCGCAGCACGGTCGCGCTCGATCTCGGCCAATTGATCCTGATAGACCGCAACGTCGCTGCCTGCCTCCGCGCGGGCGAGGCCGCCGCGGCCGAGCGGCCACAGCACGGCGGCCACCGACGCGGCCGTCATCAGCGCGAACACCAACCAGAGCGTCATCCTGTCATCCTACCCGGCGGCCGAACCCAAGGCGACCACGGTCGCACGGTGTTCGGGCGGGAGGATGACACCCGCAACGATCGAAATCATGGCGTCAGCATAGCCGAACGCGGCGCTGATGCGAGCGTGCCCGGCCTGCCGCAGACGATCCAGATCGAGACTTATTCCCAGATGACCTGCGCGAGCCGTCGGTCGGCTTCCGCCGAATCGATCGGGCCGAATCCGGGAACGCCGTTCGGCGTGTTGAAATCATAGGCATTTTCCGCCGGAACCAGCGAACCCGTCACGACCGGATCGTGCACCAGGGCGCGCATGACGGCGGTTGCATCGGCAGCCTGCGGCGGCGAAGTTTCGTTCGCGGCGGCCTGCGATCCGGTGGAGAAGTCGCCGGTCTGCGCGGCGGCCAGAAGCGTCGAAGCGATCAGGCCGGCGGCGGCGAGCAGCGCTGTTCGTGCGGTCTTCATGACTCTCTCCTCTGTTCCGTTGAGCGCTGCGCCGGCAGGCGCCGCATCGCGGCGCTGCCCGCGCAAACACTTGAGTGTCCCGGTCTAGAGAATTGGTTCATGCCGCTGCGTCACCCGATCGGAGTACGGCGGGTTGTTTTTCGCGACATTGCAATAGGTGCGCGCTATCGCGCATGCGCACGCCGTCGAGCTTCGCAACAAACGTGGATTAAACGTGGATTTATGCCTTGGCTGCCTTGCGCTCGCCGTCCTGACCGGCGGTATCGGCCGCCTTGGCGGCAACGTCAGCCGCCTTGGCAAGCAGCGACGCATAGCTGGCGCCGAAAACCTTTCCGGCGAAGCGCACCGCGGCATCGACCTGCGACTGGCGGAAAGCGCGATGCGCTTCGTCGGCGCCGCGCAGGCTATCGAGCAGCGGCGAAATGCCGGTCTCGAGATAATTCTGCACCTCGGAATGCACGCGCAGCGTCACCTCATTGATGGCGAGCTCGCTGGCATAATTGCGGCAGACGCTGACGAACTCGATCAGGGCCTCGGTCTCCTGCACCTCGGTGCGGTCGAGCACCGCGCCGGAGCGAATCTCGCTCGGCTTGCGCTGCCGCAGCAGACGCCGCACGCGGCCGGGAACCGTCTCGATCTCGGCGCGCACCAGGTTGGAGATTTCACTGCGAGTCGCCGTGAGCTGCCGCGCCCAGGGAGAATCGCCGGACAGGTCGAGTTCAGTGCGCAGCAGGCGGGCGGCGTCGTAGAGATCCTTGAGCATCTCGCTGGCGGAGTCGAAGCGGCCGCGCTTGATGTCGTCGCGCAGGACGCTCAGGATGCGGTCCATCTCGCCGAGGATGATGGAGACCGCGACCGCATAGGACGTGCCCATGATCTTGGCGGCGACGTCGCTCTCCGCCGCCTTGACGGCGAGCCGCACCAGTTGCCAGGGCGACGCCAGGCGTCCCATCACCAGGACCAAGGCATAGACGAACACGTCGGGATGTCCGCCGATGGGCGAGTCGAGCAGCGCGCGCACGTTGTCGAGGTGGTCGTCGGCGAGGTTCTTGATCTGCGGCGGCAGGCGCGAGGCAAATACGTTGAGGGCATCGCGGGCGCGCAGGATGCCGAGGATCTCGCGCAGATGCTCGAGCGCCTTGGCGATGCCGAGCTGAGCGGCGAGGCGCTGGCGCGCCTTGCTGTCGTCCTGCGCGGCTGTAAGCGCGTCGCGCATCCGCTGCACGGCCTGATCCTGGAACGCGCGCGCCATGCGCTCGGACATGACGCGATCGTTGGTCAGGAGACTGCGCGCCATCTCGTCGGAATAGGTCTTAGCCTCCTTCGGCATGAGGTCGCGGCAAATCCATTGCCACGCCGGCTCGAGCGCCGCGCGCGCGATGCGCCCGCGGTGGACGCGGTCGGGCAGGTCATCCACCAGGAACGGCTCGAGCGGCGCAAAGAACATGCGGGAAGCGCTTTCGATGCGTCCGGTTTCCGGCGCGGCGGGCGGCGGTGGGCTGGCGCGCGCCACCGGCTCCAGGCGCGCGGTCTGCTCGGCCCCGGCATCGCGCCGGAGTTCGGCCAGGATGAAGTCGCCGGCCGGCACCTCGTCACCGCGCGCGGCGGCACGCTCGAGCTCGGCACGCAGCAGAGCCCGGGCTGCCGGGGGCAATTCCCGCAGGAACATGCGCAACTTTTCCAGGGGGCCCTCGGCCATCTGGCCACCGATCCGGATCTCACTGACGCCAGCCCATCACGCTAGCGGAGGGCCGTTAAGAACGCGTTTAGGATGCGAGATATACCGGCCGCAGTGCCGCTTTCGGCGCAGGAGGGCGCGGCCGCAGGAGGCGGAGGCCGAAGAAGACCGGCCTGCGCCAAACCGTCAGCTGACCGGCGTCCAAGTCCCGTCGGGATTGCGGCAGGCGGTGCCGCGGGCGATTTCTGGCCGCCCGCCCACATAGATCGTGTGGCTGTACTCGCGGCAGCGCAGGCCACTGCGCTCATAATAGGGGCCGGGAACGACGGTGCCGTAGTAACCTGTATGGTCGCTGCGCCAGCCGACCGGAGCGCCGGGCGCGCCGCTTTCCAAGGCCTGCATCTCGGCCGCATAGGCACGCTGACGATCCTGCTCGTCGAGCGAGGCGCCGATGGCGCTGCCGAGCAGCCCGCCCGCCGCCGCGCCGATCGCCGCGCCGGCGAGACGGCTGCCCGCGCCGCGGCCCCCGAGCGCCGCGCCGAGCACGCCGCCGGCCACCGCCCCGGCCACGGCGCCGGTGTTCTGCTTCGGCGCATAGGGATCGGCGGCGCAACCCGCGAGGCTCGCGGCCACCAGCATGATGCAGAGCGTTTTGGCAGGTTTCATCGCGACCCCCTCTCAGGCCGGCAGGCCGGCACCACTTGGGCTCCTAAGACGCGAGCATTGGGGCAAAACTCTGTTCGGCTGCCCCGACCAGCGACGTGACCAGCGCCATCGCAGCATCATGGCTCACGCCGCCGGCAGCACCAGCTCGGCGCGCAGGCCGCCAATGGGCGCGGTCCCGAGCTCCAGCTTGCCGCCGTAGAGTTGCGCCAGTTCGACCACGATGGACAGGCCGAGGCCGGAGCCGGGCTTGGTCTCGTCCAGCCGGCTGCCGCGATTGCCCACCTGCTCGCGCTGCTGCGGCGTCAGCCCGGGCCCGTCGTCGTCGACCACCAGGCGTACGGTCGACATTTGCGTTTCGTCGCCGCGCGCCGGCACCACTTCGAGGTTGACGCGCGACTGCGCCCACTTGCAGGCATTGTCGACCAGGTTGCCCACCATCTCCTCGAGATCCTGGCGCTCGCCGCGGAAGCGCACTTCCTGCGGCGCGTCGACATCGATGGCGATGCCGCGCGCGCGATGAATCTTCTCCATCGTGCGCGCGAGCGCGGTCACCACGGGACTGACCTCGGTGACGGTACCGACCATCGAGGCGCGGGCGGCGATGCGCGCCCGCTCGAGATGCCGCGCCACCTGATCGCGCATGATGTCGGTCTGCTCGCGCACCTTGACGGCGAACGGATCGGAGCGCGCCGACGCCTCGTTGACAATCACCGACAGCGGCGTCTTGAGGGCATGGGCGAGGTTGCCGACGTGGGTGCGTGCGCGCTCGACGATCTCGCGGTTGGCATCGATCAGCGCGTTGGTCTCGCGCGCCAGCGGCGCGATCTCGTCGGGAAACGTGCCTTGAAGCCGCTCGGCGGTGCCGGCGCGGATCGCCGCGAGCGACTCGGAGATGCGCTTGAGCGGCGCCAGGCCGAAGCGCACCTGGAACAGGGTGGTGAGCAGGAGCACCACCGTGAGTGCGCCGAAGGTGACCGCCAACGCCTTGTCGAAGGCGCGGATCTCCTGGTCGATCTCGGACGGATCGCCGGCGACGGCCACGAGGTAGCGGCCCTCCTCGCCGAGATCGATGGTGCGCTCGACCAGGCGCAGCCGCTGGTCCTCCGGGCCGCCCACATAGCTGCGGCGCGTGCCGTCGTTGCTCGCCACCACGCCGGCGTCCTCGAGATGCGGCAGGCTGCCGTCCCACAGCGAGCGCGAGGCGCGCACGTCCGGCCGCGGCGCGTTGAGCCGCGTCACCTGCCAATACCATCCGGACAGCGGCAGCTCGAACAGCGGCTCGCCGAGCTGGCCGAATTTCTCGCCGGCTTCTTCCGGCGAGGCGACGTCGGCGATCAGGGTCTTGAGATAGACGCTGAGGCGACGGTCGAATGCGCGCTCCACCGACTGCTGATAGATCGAGGACAGCGCGACTCCGGTGATGAAGAGAATTACCGCGGTCCAGATGGTGGCGGAAAGGAACAGCCGGAGCGCGAGTGAATTAGCGCGCATCGCTCGGCGGAGCGAGGAGATAACCGAGCCCGCGGACGGTCTGGATGACTTCGATGCCGAGCTTCTTGCGGATGCGGCCGACGAACACCTCGATGGTGTTGGAGTCGCGGTCGAAGTCCTGGTCGTAGAGATGCTCGACCAGTTCGGTGCGGGAGACAACGCGCCCGGTATGGTGCATCAGGTAGGACAGCAGGCGATACTCGTGCGAAGTGAGCTTGACCGGATTGCCGTCCACGGTGACCCGGCCGGTGCGGGTGTCGAGGCGCACCGGTCCGCAGTTGAACTCGCTCTTGGCGTGGCCGGCCGAGCGGCGCAGCAACGCGCGCACCCGCGCCAGCACCTCCTCCATGTGGAAGGGTTTGGGCACATAATCGTCGGCGCCGGCGTCAAAGCCCTGGACCTTGTCGCTCCAGCGGTCGCGCGCGGTCAGCATCAGCACCGGCATGGCGCGACCCTGGCGCCGCCACGCTTCGAGCACGGATATCCCGTCCATCTTGGGCAGGCCGATGTCGAGAATCACGGCATCGTAAGGCTCGGTCTCGCCGAGATAGTGGCCTTCCTCGCCGTCAAAGGCGCGATCGACCACATAACCTGCATCGGTAAGCGCGGTCGCCAGTTGGCGGTTCAAATCCGGATCGTCCTCGATCACGAGGAGCCGCATTGTTTCTCCCTCTCAGCCGCCGCTCAGGACCGACCCCGATGTCGCGTCGACGGTGACTCGCGTTACTTTGCCATCCCGCGCCAGCACTGTCAGCATATAGACGAGGCCCTTGCTGCCCTCGCACAGGCGGGCGCTCACCACTTCGCCGCGCCGTTTCACCGCCTTGAGGGCGATGCCGAGCCGCACCGCCTTGCCGCTGGCAATGGCCGCGCGTTGCTGTTCCTTGTTGAGGCAGCGCGGATCCTGCGCCTCTGCCGGCTCGGCGGCCAGCATGGCGACGGTCAACGTGGAGGCAAACCAGAATCCGATCGGCATCGCGGCCTCTTAGCCCCCGCCCGGTGAACCTTACATGAACACAAAATGGCCGGCCCATGGCAATCCACGGCCGACGCAAAGCGCACGCCTATTGCGGCACCAGGCCCGACTCCCGGACGATGCGTTCGGAGTTGGCGCGGTCCTCCCGGAGGAAACGGGAAAAGTCCTCGGGAGCGTCGAACACCGGCTCGAGACCCAGGTCGATGAGCCGCGTCTGGCGGAAGCCGGGCTCGGCGCCGATAGCGGCAAGCTCATCGCGCAGCTTGCCGATGATCGGCCTGGGTGTACCGGCCGGCGCGACGACGCCGAAATAGACGCGGGTGAGCGGGCCGCGATAGCCGAGTTCGCGCAGCGTCGGCACGTCGGGCAGCAGTGGCGAGCGCGCATCGCCGTCCACCGCCAGCGGCTTCACGGCGCCGGCTCGGATGTGGGTGATCCAATTGGCCAGTCCGAAGAAGGCCACGGGCGTCGATCCGGACAGCACACCGTTCACCCCCTCCCCGCCGCCCTTGAACGGCACCTTCACCAGATCGGCGCCGCTCGTCCGTCGCCATTGCTCCATGAACAGCGCCAGCGGAACGGAAGGAACCACGTAGCTCAACGTGCCGGGCTTCGCCTTCGACAGGGCGGCCAGTTCGTCCAGCGTCTTGACGCTCAGCGCACTCGCAGCGACGAGCACCTGGGTGTTGAAGAACGGATTGGTGATCGGCTCGAAGTCCTTGTCGGGATCGTAGGGGATTTTCTTGAACAGGAACTGGTTGTAGGCGAGCGTTTCAGCCGGCAGGATGCAGATCGTGTAGCCGTCGTTGGGCGCCTCCGCGCAGGCGCGTCCGCCGATCGTCATGCCACCGCCGGGCCGGTTCTCGACGATAATCGGCTGGCCCCACCGCTTCTGAATCTCCTCGCCGACAACGCGCATGAAGATGTCGCTGGTGCCGCCGGCGCTGGTGGCGGTGAGCGCGCGGATCGGGCGCACGGGGTAGTCCTGCGCGCCGGCCGGCGCCATGCCGACGCAACAGCAGGCCGCGGCCAGCAGCGCGACGTCAAGCTTCATCGTCCTCGCCTCCATGCGGTCAGGCCGCCCGGGCCGTGTCGGCGACGGGCAGCTTCAGCAAGGTCGCGGCGTTGCGCCAGAACACCGCCGCCCGGTCCCGCTCGCCAAGCCCGAGATCCTCGACCAGCTTGATGGCGCGTGGCTTCAGCGAGGTGAGCGGTGGCGCGTCGCTGCCGTAGAGCACGTGATCGGCGCCCACCGTGTCGAGCACCAGTCGCGCGGCGGGTGCATGATAGGTCACCGTGTCGAAGTACATCATCTTCAGGTAATGGCTGGGCGCGTGCCTGATCTTCATCGGCGCGTAGGATCCGAGGAAATATGCTTCGTCCTGCAGTTCGTAGGCATAATCCATGCGGCCGATCACCTCGCAGATGCCGCCGCCGCCGTGCGAGGCCACGATCTTGAGACGGGGGAAATCCTCGAGCACGCCGCGCACGATCAGCCGTGCGAGCGACAGGCAGAGGTCGAACGGCCGGCCGACGCTGGACGCCAGCCGGTAGTCCTGCATCCGCTCCTCGCCGAAGCCGATATGCGGCGGGTGGATCATCACCGGCACGTCGAGGTCCTGCACCAGCTCCCAGAACGGCCGCGCCGCATCGTCGTCGGGGTACTGGCCCTTGTGGCTGGAGTTGATGAACAGGCCCTTGAGCTCGAGCTCGCGGATCGCGCGCTCGACCTCCTTGAGATAGGCCGGCCCGCCGCATGGCAGGATCGTGGCCAGCGCATAGAGCGTGCCGCGGTGACGTTCCTGGATCTCCGCCGCATAGTCCGTCCACCGCTGGATCGCGGCGAGTTCGTCGGCCTGGGCTTTGCCGCGGAGATAGTGCGCGGCGTTACTGACCACGCTGATGGCAATGCCGGCCTTGTGGTGGGCGTCGAGCACGTTCTCCACCGTCATCGGGCAGCGGCCGGCCCAGGTCGGCCCACTCCTGCCGTCGAACGTGCGCGCGTCCCCGGCCGCTTCTTCGGGCGGATACACATGGGTATGCCATTCGATGATCACGCCGGCCGGCTCCGTTGGCGCGCCAGTTTGGCCGCCAGCGTCGTGCCGCGTCAATCACGCGTCGGCATTGCCGATCGATGCGCGCAGGCGCGCCGCAGAGCGCGCGCTGTCGCAGGCGTCAGATCGACGGCGGCGGCGCGAAGAAGCAACGGCGGGAGCCGTCGGGCTTCTTGCAGCGCCAGTACTGGCCGTCGCGGCTGACCTGGACTTCCCGGAACGGAACGGTCTCGTTGAGCTTGTTCAGGAAGTACCCCCCGGTTGTCTCCTGCACGTCGCTGCTCGAGAGTTCGACGCAGTCGGCCACACCACAGCAATGCGAGCCATCGATCGGGCTGACGAAATGCCCGTTGGCGATCCAGTTGGGGTTTCCCCATCGATCGTGAGCCAGCGCGCCAGTCGCCATTACCAGAACAGCGACGCCGAACAGGGAGAGCGTCCGCATCGTTTCATTCTCCAAACGGCCACATCCGGCGGCCTCGGGCCCCCATTGCGCCCTCGTTTGGATACCGACCGTGGACTGACGATCAGGCCATCGCTGACGCGTTCCTCCCGACCACCCTCGATTTTCGCTCGACAACGCACAGCCAGGAGTCGAGTTCCCTGGCGGCCTTAGCCAACATGATGTGAGTCGCGCCCGTGACACAACAGCCACCGGCTACCAATGCGCGGCGCCGACCGACCCCACGTCCGCCTATGTGATCGAGCCGACTCAGGTTGGCGCCGGCCAGGCAGGCGGCCGCGCAGCAGGCGATCCCGGAACTGGCCGCCGGGGTCGCGGATTGAGCCTTCCGGGCCACCCAGGTAGCGCACAGCGAGGCAATGCCATGGCAAAATGTGAGAACTGCGGCAACGACTACGACAAGGCATTTCAGGTGAAGATGAACGGCTCGACCCACACGTTCGACAGTTTTGAATGCGCGATCCACGCGCTGGCGCCAACCTGCGCCCACTGCGGCACGCGCATCGTCGGTCACGGGCTGGAGAAAGGCGCCGAGATGTTCTGTTGCGCCCATTGTGCCTCGCACGAAGGTGTACGCGAGCTGCGCGACCGGGCCTGACCCGCGTCCCTCGCCGGCTGCCCGAGGCGATTCATCATTGACAAACGCTGCGCCGGCACGCTCAACGCAGCATGCTTCGCCGCGTCGCCCTTTCGCTGGCCTGCCTGTCGCAGCTGAGTGCCGGCGCCGCCGCCATGGTCGGCGACGCGGCTCCGGAAACCGGCGAGATTGCCCGGCATGTGGTGCTGATCGTCGGCTCGCGCGGCAATTCCTGCACCGGCGTGGCGATCGCGCAGGATCTCGTTCTCACCGTGGCGCACTGCGTGCTGCCGGGCGCCGACTACAAGCTCGTTGACTATGACGCGGCGCGCCGCCCGCTGCTCAGGGACGTCACCAGCGTCGCCCTGCATCCGCAATTCGACCTCAACACGATGCTGGCCCACCGCGCCACCGCCGATGTGGCACTGCTCAAGCTGGCTGAGCCGCTCCCGGCGGGCACGGCGCCGGCGGTACTCGGCGCCCGCGTGCCAACGACGGTCGGCGAGCCGTTCACGGTTGCGGGCTTCGGCGTCACACGGCGCGGCGACGGGCGCACCGGCGGCACGTTGCGTTCGGCGCGCCTCGTCGCCACCGGCCGCCCGGGCTCGCTCCAGTTGCGCCTAGTGGATCCGGCGACCCGCAATGAGCGCGCCGGCTTGAGCGCCTGCACCGGAGATTCCGGCGCGCCGGTGTTCGACGACGGCGAGCGCGTCGTCGTTGGCGTCGTGAGCTGGTCGACCGGGCCAAAAAACTCCGCCGGCTGCGGCGGACTGACCGGCGTCACGCCGCTCGCGCGCTATCGCGACTGGATCGTCGACACGGCACAAAAGCTCGGATCGCCTTTGGCGCCATGACGGGCGCCATCCATCCCATCGCGCATCGACGGCGGCAGTCGGCAAAAAGCCCGGACCGGGGCCCGGGCTCTTTGCCGATGGGGCCGGCCGCAGCGGCGCCAAAGCGCCGGACGGCACGGCTGTCCTGGATTGCGCTCAGCGCGATCCGGTCGTGCCCTTGCTCTGAAGCGACTGCGCCATCTGCAGGTGCTTCTGCAGGTCGGGCAGAACCTCGTTGGCGAAGCTGGCCGCCGGGTCATTCGCCTTCTTGGCTTCCCTCTGGAATTCTTTGATATCCTGCTTGTGATCAGCGACCATGTACTTGGCGAACGCCTTGTCGAACTTGTCGCCGGACAGCTTGGACAGACGATTGATTTCCGCCTGCTGCTTCTTGGCGGGACCGTTCGGCGGCGTCATCCCGATCTGCTTCGCCACATCCATCGCCTTGGTATTGGCGGCCGCGTGGTCTTGCTCCAACTGCTTGCCGAATGAGCGCACGCCGTCGCTTGCGCCCTTCTGCTGGGCGAGCTTGCCCATCTCGATCTCGGCATAGTTTCCCTCGATGGCCTTCTTAAGGAAGGCCTGAT
>DATFWC010000118.1:0-2924 GCA_035259885.1 Xanthobacteraceae bacterium | reverse complement strand
CGGCATGCGCCAGCGCGTGTCCATGGCGCGCACGCTGGCGTCGGAGCCGAAAATCCTGCTCATGGACGAGCCGTTCGCCGCGCTCGACGAGCAGACGCGGCTCCTGCT
Source organism: Xanthobacteraceae bacterium (assembly GCA_035259885.1). Taxonomy (GTDB): domain Bacteria; phylum Pseudomonadota; class Alphaproteobacteria; order Rhizobiales; family Xanthobacteraceae; genus DATFWC01. The sequence continues at coordinate 2,816 of DATFWC010000118.1, read as the reverse complement.
CGGCGACAAGGTGCTGCAGATCCAGCAGGAGCTGAAGCAGACCACGCTCTTGATCACCCACAACATCACCGAGGCGGTGCAGCTTTCCGACCGCATCCTGGTCATGACCTACCGGCCGGGCAAGACCAAGCGCATCGTCGACATCGACCTGCCGCGGCCGCGCACCTCGGAGATCGTCTCCAGCGAGGCGTTCGGACGCTACGTCGCCCAGATCTGGAACGACCTGCGCGAAGAGGCGAGCCGCGGCCTGATCGACGACGAGGCGCGCAAGTTGCACGGCGGGGACAAGGACTGATGACGGCGGCTGCGATCACCAGGACGCGCGCCTTCCCGACCCTGGTCGGTGTTCTGGCGCTGGTCGCCGCCATCGCGCTGATCGAGGTGTTGATCCGCCTGGGCGCGATCAATCGCTTCATCGTGCCCCTCCCCTCGCAGATCGCCTTGAGCTTCGAGCGCGTCATCGTCGAGGAGGGCATCCCGGAGCGGTTCTGGCTGACCCTGCGCGAAGCGTTCTGGGCCACGATGCTGCTCACCGTGTTCGGCGTCGGCATCGGCGTGCTGCTGCACCGGATCAAGACCCTGCGGCTGGCCACCGAAACCTGGGTGGCGGCGTTCGCCTCGGCGCCGACCGTGCTGATGTATCCGCTGTTCCTGGTGATCTTCGGCCGCAGCGCCAACACCATCATCATGATGGGTTTCGTCGCCGGGCTGGCGCCGGTCATCCTCAAGACCGTCGAGGGGCTGGCCGGCACCCGCCGCGTGCTGATCGACGTCGGCAGGAGCTTCAAGCTCACGCCGTGGCAGCTCTATTGGAAGATTCTCTTCCCGGCGGCGCTGCCGTCGATCTTCGTCGGCATCAAGCTCGGCATGATCTTCGCCCTCATCAACATCGTGGGCGTCGAGTTCCTCATCAATTTCGGCGGGCTCGGCCAGCTCATCAACGAGCTGGCCGAGCGCTACGACCTGGCCGGCACCTACGCAGCGATCTGCTTCGTGGTCCTGGTCAGCGTGCTGTTCTTCATGTTCACCGAACGGGTCGAACGATGGCTCAGACCGGTCAACTGACGCAGGCCCCCGCCGCCCTGCCCGGCTTGAGCCGGGTGACGCTGCTGCGCATCGCCATCGTGGTGACGATCCTGGTCGTGTGGGAGGCCACTGCGGCATCCGGCCTGCTGTTCCGCGACGTCGTCCCCTCGCTCGTGGTGATCGTGCGGGCGCTGTGGAATCTCCTGTTCGAGCCTGACTTCTACTGGCACCTCGGAGTCACCGCCGGCGAGGTCGGCACGGCACTCCTGATCGGCGGCCTTGCCGGCCTCGCGGTCGGCATCGCGCTCGGTGCCAACCGCTTCCTGTCGCAGGCCTTCGAGCATTTCCTCTACTATCTCGGCCCGACGCCCAAGATCATCTTCTTTCCCGTAATGATCATGTGGTTCGGCGTCGGATCCGGCTCCAAGGTCGCCATGGGCACGATCTCGTGCTTCTTCCCCATCGCGCTCAGCGTGGCGGCCGGCATGCGCCAGATCGACCAGGTCCTGATCCGCGTGGGACGAAGCTTTCGCGCCAATACCTGGCAGATGGTGACCAAGGTCTATCTGCCGGCCATGCGGGCGCCGATCATCAACGGCGTCCGGCTGGGCCTGGGTGTCGCAATTATCGGCACGCTGCTGGCGGAAACCAAGCTGTCGAACCGCGGCGTCGGCTTCCTCATCATCAACAGCTACTCGACCTTCAACATGCCGCGCATGTATTCGCTGCTGATCGTCGTGTTCGTGCTGGCGATCGGGGCGAACGCCGTGGTGAGCCGGCTGGGCAATCTCGAAGCCATCAAGACGCGGTGAATCTTTTGCAATGGAGGACAAGAACATGAAACGTGCGGGTCTTTTCGGCTGCTTCCTGGCCGCCGCAACCTTGCTGGCGCCGGTCGCAGCCTCGGCCGACGATCAGCTCAAGCTCACCATCGGCCAGCGCGGCAACTGGGACACCGCCATCGCCGAGCTCGGCACCAAGGCCGGCATCTTCAAGAAGCACAAGCTCGAGCTGGAGATGATCTATACGTCGGGCAGCGGCGAGACCCTCCAGCCGGTGGTCTCGGGCAGCGTCGATCTCGGTCTCGCGGTCGGCACGCTCGGCGCCATGGCGGCCTATGCCAAGGGGGCGCCGGTGCGCATCATCGGCGCGCAGGCGACCGGCGCCGCCGACTACTGGTATGCGAAGACGAGTTCGCCGATCAAGACGTTGAAGGACACCGACGGCAAGACGCTGGCCTATTCGACCAACGGCTCGTCGACGCACTCGATCGTTCGCGCCTTCATCAACGAATTCAAGCTCACGGCCAAGCCGACCCCGACCGGCAATCCGTCGACCACCTTGACGACCGTGATGACCGATCAGGTGGACGTCGGCTGGGCCTCGCCGCCGTTCGGCCTCAAGGAGATCGATGAAGGCAAGATCCGCATCGTCGCCAAGGCCACCGACGCCGCCCTGGTGCGCGGGCAGACCATCCGCGTGATCGTCGCCAATGCCGAGGCCCTGGACAAGAAGAAGGACGCCATCAAGCGGTTCATGGATGCCTACCGCGAGACGGTCGAATACATGTACAGCAGCAATCCGCAGGTGATCAAAGACTACGCGGCGTTCGTCGGCGTGCCCGAGCCGCTGGCCAAGAAGGTGCGCGACGACTTCTTCCCCAAGGCGCTGGTCTGGCCCGACGAGATCAAAGGCCTGGATTCGCTGATGGAAGAGGCGGTGACGCTGAAGTTCATCCCGTCGCCGCTGACCAAGCAGCAGCAGGCCGAGCTCATTCAGATTCAGGCCGC
>DATFWC010000117.1:0-2119 GCA_035259885.1 Xanthobacteraceae bacterium | reverse complement strand
GCCTGGGCGTAGCCGATGTTGCGGCCGCCGTAGCGGCGCACGCGCACATTGGCCTGCTCGGCATGAGCATAAAAACCCTCGAGGATGCATAGGCGCGAGCAGTACTCGCCGATCAGCGCACTGGCCTCGTCGGTGAGCACCTTCTGGTACGTGCAGGTCTTCATGAACTTGCCCACCCACAGGCCGCCGGTGTAGCGCGCCGCCTTCTTGGTTGGCAGCGTGTGATTGGTGCCGATCACCTTGTCGCCGTAGGCCACGTTGGTACGCGGCCCGAGGAACAGCGACCCGTAGTTCTTCATGCCGTTGAGAAAGTAGTCGGGATTCCTGGTCATCACCTGCACGTGTTCGGACGACACGCGGTCGGCTTCGCGCACCATCTCGTCGTCGTCGTCGCACACGATGACCTCCCCAAAATCCTCCCAGGCTTTTCCGGCCGCGTCGGCGGTCGGCAGAATTTTCAGCAGCCGCGCGATCTCCTGCATGGTGTCGCGCGCGAGCTTTTCGGAATTGGTGATGAGCACGGCGGGCGAGGTCGGGCCGTGCTCGGCCTGGCCGAGCAGGTCGGTCGCGCACATCTCGCCGTCGACGCTGTCGTCGGCAATGACCAGCGTCTCGGTCGGGCCGGCCAGAAGATCGATGCCGACGCGGCCGAACAGCTGGCGCTTGGCCTCGGCCACATAGGCATTGCCGGGCCCGACAATCATGTCCACCGGCCCGATGTCGCCGGCGCCGAGCGCCATGGCACCGATCGCCTGCACGCCGCCGAGCACGTAGATCTCATCGGCGCCGCCAAAATGCATGGCGGCGACGATGGCAGGATGCGGCCCGCCCTTGTACGGCGGGGCGCAGGCGATGATGCGTTTGACGCCCGCCACCCGCGCTGTGACGATCGACATGTGTGCCGAGGCCACCATGGGGTAGCGGCCGCCCGGCACGTAGCAGCCGATCGAGTTAACCGGGATGTGACGATGCCCGAGGACGACGCCCGGCAGCGTCTCGACCTCGAGGTCGCGCATGGTGTCCTTCTGCTTCTGCGCGAAATTGCGCACCTGCGCCTGGGCGAATTTGATGTCGTCGAGATCGCGCTTGGCGACCTGGCCGACCGCGCGCTCGACCTCCTGCGGAGTCAGGCGAAAGTTTTCGGGCGCCCAGCTGTCGAATTTCTTCGACAGGTCGCGCACCGCCTGCTCGCCGCGCGCCTCGATGTCGGCAAGAATGTTTTCCACCGTCTCGCGCACTTTGGCGTCCGCCGCCTTGATGGCGCCCGCGTCCATTCCGCGCTTGAGGTAGCGAGCCATGGGGACCTCCCGCCGTTCCTGTCATGGCCGGGCTTGTCCCGGCCATCCCGACTGCTTTGGCACGGCCCTGCCTGCCCAAGCGAGATGCGCGGGTCAAGCCCGCGCATGACGACGAGTGTGTGGCGCGCCTATGCCGTCATTTTATCGCCTGCGGGTTGATGGGCGAGCCGGTGCCGCCCGTGATGATCAGCGGCGGGCCGCAGAAAAAGAACTCGTAGATGCCGTCCTGGTCGCAGTCCTCGGCCAGCTCCTTGAGATAGAAAATCTCGCCCATGCACAGGCCCATGGCCGGGATCACCACCCAGTGCCACGGCTGGTTGGCCTCCTTGGTCTCGTTCGGCCGCACCTCGACGCCCCAGGTATCGGTGCAGATGGCGGCGATCTGCTTCTCCTGGCACCAGTAGCAGTTCTCGAACTTCACGCCGGGCGCGTCGCCGCCCGCATAGCCGCCCCATTGCTTCTCGGCGAGGCAGCGCTCCATCTGGCCGGTGCGGATGATGACGAAATCGCCGCGGCGTATCTCGACGTTCTGCTGCTTGGCGCACTTGTTGAGTTCGTCGTTGGAGATGGCCTCGCCGTCCTGCAGCCACTCGACGCCGCGAAAGCGAGCGACGTCAAGGAGCACGCCGCGTCCGACCATCTTGTTCTTCGAGTGCTCGATGCCGAGCACGTTGAGCCCGTTGGCATCGATCAGCTTGGCGTCGTAGCCGTTGTAGGCCTTGTCCTCGTAAAAAATGTGCCCGAGCGCGTCCCAGTGGGTGGCGCCCTGGACGCACAGGTTGAGCGTGTCGTCGGCGTAGCGGATCTTGTTCCAGTCCTGG
>DATFWC010000116.1:0-12808 GCA_035259885.1 Xanthobacteraceae bacterium | reverse complement strand
ACCACCGAGTACCTGGTCAATTCCGACGTGATGCAGATCAAGATGGCGCAGGGCGCCAAGCCCGGCGAAGGCGGGCAGCTGCCCGGCCACAAGGTCGATGCCATCATCGCCAAGGTGCGCCACTCGACGCCGGGCGTCGGCCTGATCTCGCCGCCGCCGCACCACGACATCTATTCGATCGAGGACCTGGCGCAGCTCATCTACGACCTCAAGAACGTCAACCCGGCGGCCGACGTGTCGGTCAAGCTCGTGTCCGAGGTCGGCGTCGGCACGGTGGCGGCGGGCGTGTCCAAGGCGCGCGCCGACCATGTCACCATCGCGGGTTTCGAGGGTGGCACCGGGGCATCGCCGCTGACGTCCATCAAGCATGCCGGCAGCCCGTGGGAGATCGGGCTCGCCGAGACCCACCAGACGCTGGTGGCCAACCGTCTGCGCGGCCGCATCGCCGTGCAGGTCGACGGCGGCATCCGCACCGGCCGCGACGTGGTAGTGGGCGCGCTGCTCGGCGCCGACGAGTTCGGCTTCTCCACCGCGCCGCTGATCGCCGCCGGCTGCATCATGATGCGCGTATGCCACCTCAACACCTGCCCGGTGGGCGTCGCCACCCAGGACCCAGTGCTGCGCAAGCGCTTCATCGGCCAGCCCGAGCACGTCATCAACTACTTCTTCTTCGTCGCCGAAGAGGTGCGCGAGATCATGGCCGAGCTCGGCTACCGAAAATTCGACGAGATGGTCGGGCAGATGCAGATGCTCGACAAGCAGGAGGTGGTCGCCCACTGGAAGGCCAAGGGCCTCGATTTCTCGCGCCTGTTCCACAAGCCCGAGGCGCCCGCCGGCGTGAACATCTTCAAGTGCGAGCCGCAGGACCACATGATCGACAAGGTCCTCGACCGCAAGCTCATCGCCAAGGCGCAGGGTGCGCTCGAGCGCGGCACGCCGGTGCGCATCACTGCCGCGATCCGCAACACCGACCGCACCACCGGCGCCATGCTGTCGGGTGAGATCGCCAAGCGCTACGGCCATGGCGGCCTCCCCGACGGCACGGTGCACGTGCGGCTCAAGGGCACGGCCGGCCAGAGCTTTGGCGCCTGGCTGGCGCACGGCGCGACGCTGGAGCTCGAAGGCGAAGCCAACGACTATGTCGGCAAGGGCCTGTCCGGCGGCCGCATCATCGTCTACCCGCCGAAGGAGGCGCAGAAGCTCGTCCCCGAGCACTCGATCATCGTCGGCAACACGGTCCTGTACGGCGCTATCGAGGGCGAGTGCTACTTCCGCGGCGTCGCCGGCGAGCGCTTCGCGGTGCGCAACTCCGGCGCCATCGCGGTGGTCGAGGGCACCGGCGACCACGGCTGCGAGTACATGACGGGCGGCGTGGTGGTGGTGATCGGGCGCACCGGGCGCAATTTCGCCGCCGGCATGTCGGGCGGCATCGCCTACGTGCTCGACGAGGACGGCACGTTTGCGTCGCGCTGCAACCTCTCCATGGTCGAGCTCGAGGCGGTTCCGGAAGAAGAAGACATGAGCGCGCGCCACTACCACCAGTCGGGCGATCTCGACACCCATGGCCGCGTCGACGTGATGAGCGACATGAGCCGGTTCGATGCCGAGCGGCTGCACCAGCTCATCGCCAACCACGCGAGCTACACCGGCTCGGCGCGCGCCGCGGAAATCCTCGACAAGTGGAACGAGTACCTGCCTAAGTTCCGCAAGGTGATGCCGGTCGAGTACCGCCGCGCCCTGCAGGAGCTGGAACGCAGCCGCGAAATGCAGGCGGCGGAGTAATGGCCAGGGTTATTGGCATTATTGCTGCGGCGTTGCCATCGATCGCTCCGCTTCCACCGGCACTGGGCCAGACCGAGTGCGCAGTGGTCTGCGCTCGAGATGTTCGATTTCCGGATTGTAGCGGGACAGCGATCAAGCACGCGGACGGAAGGATCGGCATCACGGGTAAGGTGCTCGGCATCGGAACGGGTGCGTATTGCAAAACGCGGCTATCGATCGAGATTCTCCAGGCATCAATGGGCGGCACGCCGTCTCGCATCGAGATCGATTTTGACCCTTGTCTCAAATCGACGGTGCATGAAGGTGACACTATAAACGTCTATGTGTGGCAGCGGCCTGGCCCCAATACGGGCGCCTACACGCTTGCGCGGTGTCCAAAATAGGTTCGACGGAATGGGCAAAGTTACGGGTTTTCTCGAAATCGAGCGGCAGGACCGGCGGTACGCGCCGGCGGGCGACCGCATCCGCCACTGGCGCGAGTTCGTGCAACCGCTGTCGGAGGAGGCGTCGCGCGACCAAGCGGCGCGCTGCATGAATTGCGGCATTCCGTACTGTCACACCGGCTGCCCGGTGAACAACCAGATCCCTGACTGGAACGACCTCGTCTACCGCGGCGACTGGCAGGAAGCGATCCTCAACCTGCATTCGACCAACAATTTCCCCGAGTTCACCGGCCGCATCTGCCCGGCGCCGTGCGAGGCGGCGTGCACGCTCAACCTCATCGAGAGCCCGGTCACCATCAAGACGATCGAATGCATGATCATCGACCGGGCGTGGGAGAAGGGCTGGGTCAAGCCCGAGCCGCCGCAAAAAATCACCGGCAAGAAGGTGGCGGTCGTCGGCTCCGGCCCGGCGGGCCTCGCCTGCGCGCAGCAGCTCTGCCGCGCCGGCCACGAGGTCCACGTCTACGAGAAGCTCGCCAAGGCCGGCGGGCTGCTGACCTACGGCATTCCCGATTTCAAGATGGAGAAGCAGATCGTCTTCCGCCGCATCGCCCAGATGGAAGCGGAAGGCGTCGTGTTCCACTACAACGCCCATGTCGGCGTCAACGTGGCGGTGGACGATCTGATGAAGGGTTACGATGCCATCGCACTCGCCGGCGGCGCCGAAAAAAGTCGCGACCTGCCGATCCCCGGGCGCGAGCTCGCCGGCGTGCACTTCGCCATGGATTTTCTGCCGCAGCAGAACCGCCGCGTCAGCCGCGAGCCGCTCGGCGACGTCCAGCCGATCCTCGCCTCCGGCAAGCACGTCATCGTCATCGGCGGCGGCGACACCGGCTCCGACTGCATCGGCACCGCCATCCGGCAGGGCGCGCTGTCGGTCACCAACCTGGAGATCATGGCGCGGCCGCCCGACAAGGAGGACAAGCTCCTCACCTGGCCCAACTGGCCGTACAAGCTGCGCACCTCGTCGAGCCACGAGGAGGGCGCCGAGCGCGACTTCGCCGTGCTGACCCAGGAGTTTTTGGGCCAACATGGGCGCGTGAAGAAGCTCAAGTGTGTGCGTTGCGACGATAAGTTCAAGCCGATCCCCGGCACCGAGTTCGAGCTCAAGGGCGACCTCGTGCTGCTCGCCATGGGTTTCGTGCACCCGGTGCACGAGGGCATGATCCAGGACCTCGGCGTCGCGCTCGACCCGCGCGGCAACGTCAAGGCAGACACCGACAGCTATCAGAGCTCGATCGACAAGGTGTTCGCCTGCGGCGACATGCGACGCGGCCAGTCGCTGGTCGTGTGGGCGATCCGCGAAGGCCGCCAGACCGCGCATGCGATCGACAAGTTCCTGACGGGCGCGACCGATCTGCCGCGGTGATTGCGCCTTGTAGCCCGCATGAGCGGAGCGACATGCGGGGCCGCTCCCGGATTTCGCTTCGCTCATCCGGGCTACGATGCCGAGCGGATAAGGCATGGCCGTGCCGCGCCACGGGCGCTTGGCAGCCTGGCCTGAAAGCGCGCATTCTTCCTTCGGGACTACCGGTCATCCGCACGACCGGCGCAAGGCCCCGGCTGTCGTCCTGCAAGCTCGCGATCGGTCCAGGGCGTCACGGCGCCGGGCCCGGCCAATAACGCACTCGGTCGTTCCGCACGCGGCGACGCCGCCGCCGCCTATTCCGCCGCCTGCCGTGGCGGCGCGCGGACGGTCTCCAGCCCGTCCGCCGCAGTCGCGGAGATTGTCGTGCGCACCATCAGCCGCGCCACGTGCGGCGGCCAGGGCCGACCGCGATGCATGGTCGCGCGGTTGTCCCACATGACGACATCGCCGTTGCGCCAGGCGTGGACATAGCTCAAGCCGGGCGCCGTCGCGGCGTCGATCAACTCGGCGAGCAGGTCCTGCGCCGCCGCGTGCTCCACGCCCTCGATTGCATAGGCGTGCGAGGCAAGGTACAGCGCGGCGCGGCCGTTTGACGGGTTCTTCCACGTCATGCGCCAGCATTGCGGCGGCAGCGCCGCGCGCTCCTCCGGGCTGGCGAGATCAGGCGCGATTTTTCCGCGCGAATGCGCGTAGTCGTGCCAAGCGAAGGAATTCTCCAGTCGCCGACGCAGCGGCTCCTCCAGCCGCGCGAAGGCGAGGCGGGTCGAGACATATTCGGTCTCACCGCCCCGCTCCGGGATGATACGGGCGGAGAGCACCGAGGCCAGCGCCGGCACCCGCTTGAACGTGCTGTCGGTATGCCACAGCTGGTTCGCCTTGTTGCGCAGGGCGAGTCGGTGATCCGCCGGCACGACCTTGCCGTTCTCGTCGATCGTACTGAGGATCACCAGGTTGGTGCCCGCGCCCTGCGAGCCGACTTTGGTCACTTCGAGCGGCCCGAAGCGACGCGAGAAGGCAAGCTGCGCGTCGTCGGTCACGTCCTGGCCGCGAAAGACCAGGACTGAATGCTCCTCGAATGCCGCACGCGTCTCGCGATAGACTGCGTCGTCCGCCGCGACCTCGGCCAGCGTCACGCCCCGCAGCTCAGCGGCAAAGCCCGGACCCAGCGGCACCACGTGCATCGGCGAGCCCTCCCTTGTTTGCTCGACTTTCCACCAAGACCGCCCCGCCGGCAAGGAAGGCTCGGCGCGATCCGAATCCGTCCCGGGTCATCGCGGAGGCGGCCTCCCCAGGACGAGCATGGCGCGTGAAGGTGCGCTTAATGCCATCGTTGAGCAGCGGCCTGTTCCCGCGCGCATCCTAGGACTCGGCGCAGCTGCCGGCTATCGCTTTCCGCGGCGACCGCGGCGAAGACCCGACGCGGGCGACCGCGTGCGCGGTGAATTCGGTCCACCGCCCCGACGTGCTTTGTCGAGCCGCGTGCGGCAGCTCTGCGCACAGCGCGGACCTGCTACGACCATCTCGCCGGCCGGGTCGGCGCGGCGCTCGCGAGTTTTCTCGTTTCTAGTGATCACGCGGAGCTAATGAGCGGCCAAGCGGACGAGCCGTTGCTGTACCCTTGGCAGCAAGGCTGGAAGCGCGCATGCTTTAGGGCCAGGCGCCGGTCACACGAACCTAGGCGCAAGCGTTGCAAGACGCAAAGGGAGGGCGGCATGAGGAAGATACTCGCGGCATTGCTGTGTTGCTGGTGCGGTTCGGCGCTCGCGCAGACCGCACAGGAGCTGATCGACACTGGCAAGAACACCGACAACGTCCCGGCCTTCGGGATGGGCTATCGCCTCAACCAGTACAGCCCGCTGAATCAGATCAACAAAGGAAACGTCAAGCGCCTGGTGCCGGTGTGGACCACGAGCCTCGCCAACGACGTGGGCGAGCTCTCCCAGCCGACGGTCTACAACGGCGTCATGTACGTGGTGAACGGACATTGGACGTTTGCCCTCGACGTCGCCACCGGCCAGGCGATCTGGCGCACGCCGGTGGAGTACGAGCGCGCGGCGGCGCGGGTGGGAAACGCTGGCGCCATCATGCGCGGCGGCGCCACCATCTATAACGGCAAGCTGTTTCGCCAGTCGCTCGACTGCCACGTCATCGCGCTCGACATGAAGACCGGCAAACAGATCTGGAAGCAGAAATTTGCCGACTACAAGGAAGGCTACATCGGAGTGATCGCGCCGCTGGTGGCGAACGGCGTGCTGATCAGCGGAATGGCCGGCGGCGACCGCACCACGCGCGGCTTCCTCGACGCCTGGGATCCGGAGACCGGGCAGCATCTGTGGCGGCGCTACACCATCCCGGCGCCCGGCGAGACGGGGTCGGAGACCTGGCCCCACAAGGACATTCCGGATGCCTGGAAATATGGCGGCGGCGCCACCTGGCAGAACGGCTCATACGACCCCGAGCTCGATCTCGTCTACTGGGGCACCGGCAATGCCGAGCCGTACAACCCGGCCTATCGCGGCGCCATGGACAGCCTGTATACGGCGAGCGTGCTGGCGATCCGGCCCAAGACCGGCGAGGTGGTCTGGCACTATCAATACACGCCGAATGAAAGCTTCGACCTCGACGGCAGCGCCGAGCCGGTGCTGGCCGACCTGACCATCAACGGCCAGGCCCGGAAGGTGCTTCTGAGCGCCCAGAAGAACGGGTTCCTGTATGTACTGGATCGCACCAATGGCCGGCTGATCGCCGCCCATCCCTACGTGAAGGTCAACTGGGCGACCCAGATCGACCTCGAAACCGGACGTCCGGTCATGACCGATGTCTATGAACGCGCCGTCAAAGGCGAAGAGGTCGAGGTATGGCCGTCGCGCGGCACCAACGCGTCGCTGATGGCGTTCAACCCGAAGACCGGACTCGTCTATCTCAACTCCTGGGAAATCGCGCGGATTCTGAAATTCGTGAAGTTCGACTTCGTGCTCGGCCAGGGTTCGACCGGCGTGGAGACGAGCTTCCGCGCATCGCCGGGCGAACCGTGGGGCTATCACATGGCGTTCGACCCACTGACCGGCCAGGCAAAATGGAAGGTCCCGCTCATCGAGACGGCGAGCCCGGCCGGGATGCTGGCGACTGACGGCGGGCTCTTGTTCACCGGCCGGATGACCGGCGAGTTCATCGCGCTCGACCAGGACAGCGGCCAGACCCTGTGGCAGTTCAAGACCGGGTCGGGCATCAATTCGCCGCCGATCACGTTCACCCACCAGGGACGTCAGTACGTGACGGTTCTTTCCGGCATCGGCGGCTCCGTCAATCGCAGGGTGAAGGGCTATGACCTCATTCCGACCGGCGGATCGGTGACCACGTTCGCTTTGATGCCTGAATGATGCGGCCTGCTCCGGGAGGCGTCTTTGCGACCCTGTGCCTCGGCCTCGCGCTCACGTGCGCGAGCGCCGCGGCGCAGGAGCGGGCAGCGGAATTCCCTCCGGAGCAGATCAAGCAGGGCGGCAGTCTGTTCGCGCGCCATTGTGCCACGTGCCACGGCACCCGCATGCGCAACCCACAATGGGCGATCGACCTGCGGACATTTCCGCGCGACGCGCGTACGCGGTTTGTCGATTCGGTCGCCAACGGCAAGCGCAACATGCCGCCGTGGGACGACGTGCTCAACGCGGAAGAGATCGAAGCGCTGTGGGCCTACGTAATGGCCGGCGAGCCGGCGAATTGACATGTCGTAACCCCGATGAGCGAAGCGAAATGCGGGAAGACCGTCCAAGCACTCTTGCGACGCGCGCCCTTCCTTCGCATGCAATCGACCGATGAGGAACGACTTTGGTCCTGGGGCGTTTGGCCTCGGGCAGGCAGCCGCGGAGCGACTAGCATGGAAAATCAGGAAATCGGCTGGATCGCAGCCATCATCATTGGCGGAATCGCGGGCTGGCTTGCCGAGCAGTTCATGCAGAGCCGCATGGGGCTCCTGATGAACATTCTGCTCGGGATCGTCGGAGCGGCGATCGCGAGCTGGCTCTTCGGCCTGCTCGGCGTTACGTTCGGCGGCTGGGTCGGCTATCTGATAGCTGGCTTCATCGGTGCCTGCATCCTGATCTTCATTGGGCGGGCGATCCGACGACCGGCGTAAGGCAGGCGCCTCCAGCGGCTGCAGCGCGGCGATTGCCTTTGTGATCAGGCTCAAGATGTGACGCGCTGATCTCAGGCGCGCCGCCCGGCCAGCAGTGCCGCGATCGCCGCGCCCTGCAGCAGCGCCGCCATGATGAAGACGGCCGGCGCGGCGCCGGCCGCGCTGCCCCCCGGCGCAAGCTCGCGGATGACACCGAACACGGCCGGCGCGAACGCAAAGGTGCCCTGCGCGATGGCGACGATGAGGGCGACCACGCGCGGCACGTCGTCCTTGGCGAATTCGCTCTGGGCGATGAGCGGCGGCAGCGACGTCGCGTTGCCGATGCCGAATCCGAACAACACGATGCCGGCGAGCAGCAGCGCCACGTTGCTGCCGGCTGCCAGCAGCAGCGCGACGCAGCCGGCGATCTGCACCGCGTAGCTGGCGCCGGCGACGAGCCGCCGGTCGGCGCCGGCGGGCATCAGCCAGCCGATCGCCGTGCGCCCGGCAATCGCCATGGCGGTGGCCAGTCCCATCGCCAGGCCGGCGCCTTGCGCCCCGAGCGCCGGCACCAGGAGCGAGAACAGGTGCGCGATCAACCCGATCTGCGCGAACAAGCCGATCGCCATGCCGGCTGCCAGCGTCGCGAACGTCACGTCGCGCCACAGCAGCGATCCGGCACGCGGCATGGCGGCCGGCGCCGCGGAAGATGCCGGGCCGGGCGCGTCGCCGTCCGGCCGCAAGCCCATCTGCTCCGGCGTGCGCGACATCAGCCGGTCGGCCAGCACCCAGATCGCGATCAGCATGACGAGGCCGATCGCCGCGGCGGCGGCGGGGAAGCCCAGCGCAGCGATCGCCGCTACCCACAGCGGCGAGAACACGACGCCGCCGATGCTGGCGCCGTTGTAGGCCATGGACAGGGCGGCGGGACGCGCGCGCACGAACCACGGCGAGACGATGGCGTTGACGGCGGCGCCGCCCATCCCGGCCCAGCCGGCACCGCTGAGCAGCGTGGCGGCAAAGAGCCAGGCGGGCGTCGTCGCCAGCGCCCAGCCGAGAACGCCGAGGCCCAGACACAGCGCCGCCGCCTTCGTCACCGTTGGAATGCCGAAGCCGCGATGGAGCGCCGACAGGTTGGCCACGACCAGCGCGCCGGTTACAAAGTGCGCCGTCACGGCGGTGGAGACGAGTTCGGGCGGAAAATTCTTGGCCTCGCGCACGGTATGCAGGTAGACCGGCGGCCCGTAGAAGCCGAGCCCCCAGCCGAACACCGCGAGCGCGAAGGCGGCACCGACCACGCGCCAGCCATGGAAGCGACCGCTGCCTGCCCTCATCGTCAATCCCGGTCTCGACCGCGCCGGGCCAGACTGCCTGGAACGAAACGGCGATGCTTCGGCCGAAACCGAAGCATCGCCGCGATGTGCAGCGGCGGCTACGCCGGAAACGAAGACGTCGTCATGGAGGCCGGACGCGCTCGGGCAGCGCCACCGCCGTCAGTCGAGCCGTCAAGACGCGCGCGTCAACGCTGCCTGGTCGGTGCCGTCTTCTCGGCGGATTGCCCGGAGCGCTTGGACGCGCCCTTGTCCGTGGCGCCCTTCTTGCCGGAGGGGCGCTGCGGCGGCGGGGCGGCCGGTGGCGCGACCGCCACCGGAATGATGGCGCTGTCATCGACAGCCGCGCGCGGCCAGGAAAAATCATCGGCGCGTCCGCTCGGGGCCGACGACGACTCGCCGCGTAGGAGCACGCGGGTGGCGAGGGGATCTGGCGAGGATGCGCCGCGCGCCGACCCGCTGCCGGCGAGATCCTCCGGCGTGGTCGTGGTGGCGGTGAGCGGCACCACCGGACCCGCCACCGGCCGCGCGGCGGGAACGCCGGACTTGGCCGGCGTCTGCTGCTGCGGCTCGGGTGCCGGCAGCGCCACCGGCGTGGCGCGCGCCTGCATCAGCCGCTGGATCTCGCGCTCGACGTAATGGCCGAGCTTCAACGCGCCGGCCTTGGTGAAATAGATGCCGTCGGTGCTGCGCAATTGGCGGATCTGGCCGTTGTAGTCGGGACCGCGCAGGTTGAAATTGCCTTCATCGTCGACGAAGCCGTCCCACACGTCGACATAGATGATGCCGGCTTTCTGAGCGCGGGCACGATAGTAGTCGTTGAGATAGGACACGTCGCTGCGCGACCGCGGCCCGCGGATGGGCGGCAGCCCGACCCACACCACCGGAACGCCCTTGGCCTTGAGCGCCGCAATGGTCTCGTCGATCCGCTTGGCGTAGAGCTCGCCCCACTTGTCCGAGCGGAATTCATGATTGGCCGACGTGGTGGAGGGCGCCGGCTCGGGAGACGACTCCGGCTTCGTGGCTCCTTCGGCGTCCTGCGCGGCGTTCTGCTGGCTCTGCGGCGGTGGCGTCTGCTGCGATGGCTGGGCCGGCTGAGCCGGCTGCGCCTGGCCCTGCTGCGCCGGCGGCTGCCCCGGCTTGCCGCCCGCACGCGCGGCTGGCCGTTCGCGGATGGGTACACGATCGGAGAGGCCGATCATCATGACGACATAGTCGGGCTTCTCGCTCGCCAGAAACTCGCGCGCCGCCTGAACCCAGTCGTAGGAATCGCTGCGCGACTCGTTGCGGATCAGTCCGGAATTGGTGCGCACCTTGCGCACCACGCCGAACTCGGGATTGTCGGCGTAAGCTTCCTCGAGGCCGTGCCCGAGCCAGTCCGCCATGGCGTCGCCGAGCACCACGATGGTGGTCGTGGGCGGCGTATCCGGTTTCTTCGGCGGCGGCGCCTTGGAGGAGTCGCCCAGTTGCGACCGAGTGGGGGCGGGGCTGGACCGCGGCGCCCGCTGCGGCTGCCAGAACGGCCGCTGCGGTTGGAAGAGCCCCCCGAATGGATCCATTTGCTGTTGCGGGATCGCACGCTGCGGACGCGGCGGCCGGAAAAACGGATCACCCCAGAACTGCGCCGCCGCCGGCGAAGGCATCAGCACGCCGGCGGTCAGCAGCACGCCGGCACCGGCCAGGCCGAGCGCCGCAAGGGCCAGTCGGGTCGATCTCATCGCCTTCATGCGCACAGTCCTTCTGAGCGGCCGTCGCATGCTGTTAGCAGATTTTCAGGCGTTAACGCCACAAAATGTCAACTTGAAGATGGGCAGCCGCTAAACTGATTAACGTAAACGCCCTGCCATCGGTTAACGGCCATGTTCCGCCGGCATGGAACGCGGGTTGTCCATGTTGGCGCGCTGTGGCTCAATCGCGCCGCACGGGTCCTCGCTCTTCACCAACGCGCGGGCGGCCGCTGGAGCTAAAAATGGCGACCAGGTTCAGAGGCGTGATGCAAAGCCCGGTCACGCCGCTGAACGACGATTTCAGCCTCGATCTCGCAACGTTCGAGCGGGTGCTGGACTTCCACGTGCGCACCGGCGCCACCGCCATCTCCTGGCCGCACCACAAGGGCGAGTCGCTCAACCTGACGATCGCCGAGCGCAAGCTCTTCGCGGAAGCCGCTGTCAAGGTGGTGGCCGGCCGCATCCCGGTGACGATCCATGTCAGCGCGCTCGCGGTCGAGGACACGATGGAGCTGGCGCGACACGCCCAGGCAATCGGCGCCGACGGCGTGCTCGCCATCACGCCGTATTTCTGGACTCCCTCGCCCGAGGCGATCCATGCCTATTTCGTGCGCCTGTGCGGCGCCATCGATCTGCCGGTTCTGTCCTACAACTCACCCAGCTATCTCGCCGGCGTCGAGATCACCGGCGACCTGATGTCGCGCCTGATCCAGCGCCTGCCCAATTTCGCCGGCGTGAAGGAGGCAAGCTTCAACAGCGAAAAATTTCTCGAGATCGCGCGCGCGGCGCTGCCGCTGCGGCCGGATTTCGCCCTGCTCACCGGCGTCGAGTTTCTGCTGCCCTCGGTGCCGCTCGGCGGCGTCGGATCCTATTCGGCGGCGGGCTCGATCTGTCCCAACCTGTGCCGGGACCTGTTCGATGCCTGCATGGAAGGCGACTGGCCGCGCGCCCGCACCTTGCAGGCCAAGATGACGCGGCTGTGGCTCCTGTTCCGCGATCAGTATCCGTCGTCGCTCAAGGGCGGCATGGTGATCATGGGGCGCCCGGTCGGCCCGACGCGACCGCCGCTGCCGACCGCCAGCAAGGAGCGGCAGGCCTACATCCGCAGCGAGCTCGAGGCGCTTGGCATCCTGGACACCGAGCCGCACGGCTGGTGACGCTTTTCGCGAGATCGACATGTCCGCTTTTCAGCCCGGCCTGGTGCATACGCCGGTCACGCCGTTCACCGGCGATCACCGCATCGACTTCGATCGGCTGGGCCAGGTGATCGACTTTCACCGGCGCCACGGTGCCGATGCGCTGGCGCTGCCAATGCACGCGGGCGAATCCGTGAGCCTGTCCGAGGACGAGAAGCGCAGCGTGCTGGCGTTCGCCATCGCCAACGCCCCGGACGTCCCCGTGATCGCGCACGTGAGCAATGCCGGCAGCGCCATCGCGGCAGCGCTGGCGCGCGACGCCGAGCGCGCCGGCGCGGCGGCCGTCGTCGCCACCACGCCCTACTACTGGACGCCGCCGCCGGCGATGCTGCTCGAACATTTTTCCGCCATCGGCTCGGCGGTCACCATTCCGCTGCTCATCTACAATTCACCCGACGAGATGGCAGGGACGAAGCTCACGAGCGACCTGGCCCTGAAACTGATCGAGCGGCTGCCCAACTTTGCCGGCATCGTCGACCTGAGCCTCGACTGGCAGTTCATGATCGAACTGATGACCGAGGCGCCACGCGTGCGCAAAAATTTCCTCCTGCTGGCCGGAACCGAGCATCTGGTGTCGGCCAGCGCCGTCGGGGCGCGTGGCCTGTTTTCACCATTGGCCGCGATCGCGCCGCGCCTGGTGCGAAAACTCTACGACCTGTGCGGCGAGGAAAAATTTTTCGCGGCGCGCCCGGCGCAGGACGAGGTCGCGGCCTTGCACCAGTTCCTCAAGGCCGACGGTCCCGCCGGCCTCAAGGCGGCGCTGCGCGCCATGGGCCGCGACTGCGGCGAGCCGCGCCCGCCGCTGCTGCCGCTGGCGGCGAGCGCCCAGGCGCGCCTTGCCGATGCGCT
>DATFWC010000115.1:0-2038 GCA_035259885.1 Xanthobacteraceae bacterium | reverse complement strand
TCGTCGGCCGGATTCATCCTCGCCTTCCTGACCCTGTTCGAGCCCGGGGATCGCGTGGCCATCGCGTCTCCCGGCTATCCGCCGTATCGCCACATCCTCAGCGCGCTCGGGTGCGAGCCGGTGATGATTGAAACGACCGCGGACACGCGGTGGGAAATCACCAGCGAGCGGCTGATCGCGATTCATCGGCAGAAGCCGCTCGACGGCGTGCTGGTGGCGAGCCCGGCCAATCCGACCGGCACGATGATCAGGCCCGAGGCGCTGGCCGAACTGATCGGCGCGGCGGAAGGCGAGGGGATCCGCTTCCTGTCGGACGAGATCTACCACGGGCTCGACTACGCGTTCCCGGCCGAGACCGCGGCGCGGCTGTCGGACCGCGCCGTCGTCATCAACTCGTTCTCGAAATATTTCTGCATGACCGGCTGGCGCATCGGCTGGATGGTGGTGCCGGAGCCGCTGGTGCGCAGCGTCGAACGGCTGCAGCAGAATCTCGCGATCTCGGTGCCGACGCTGGCCCAGATCGCCGCCGAGGCCGCCTTCGACGGCCGCGCCGAAATGGAGGAGATCAAGCACGGCTACGAGGAGAACCGGAAAATCCTCATCGCCGGCCTGCCCAAGGCCGGCCTGGCCGAGTTCCTGCCCGTGGACGGCGCGTTCTACCTCTATGCCGATATCTCGCGCTTCTCCGACGACAGCCACGCCTTTGCCAGCCGCATGCTGGAGGAGGCGGGTGTTGCCGCCACGCCGGGCGTCGATTTCGATTCCGAGCGCGGCCATCACTTCGTCCGCTTCTGCTACGCCGGCTCGGCCGCCGAGATGCATGAGGCAGTGGAGCGGATCGGGATGTGGCTGAAATCCACGTGACGGAACCTGCGGGACTGATCGTCGCCGCCTGCGATGACGACGGGCTCATCCGCGGCGATCTCGATGCGGCACCGGTGCCGTGGTGGAGCGTCACCAAGACGGCGCTCGCGGCCTGTGCGCTGGTGCTGGTCGCGCGCGGACGCTTGTCACTCGACGAGCGCCTGCCGGATCGCGCCTACACGTTGCGGCAACTGCTGCAGCATACGAGCGGGCTGGGCAGCTATACGGCGCGGCCGGAATATCTCGCCGCGATCGCGGCCCAGGAGGTTCCGTGGACCGATGCCGAGGTGCTGGGGCGTGTGCACCTCGCCCCGTTCTTGTTCGCGCCGGGGCAGGGTTGGTCCTACTCCAACACCGGCTACTTTCTCGTCCGCCGCGCGATCGAGAAGGCCGCGGCGGCCGACATTGACGCTGCCCTGCGCACGCTCGTGCTGGCACCGCTCGCCATCGAGCGGACGCGCGTTGCACGCAGCGTTGCCGACATGGACGCCTGCGCCTGGGGCGACGATCAAAGCTATCACCCGGGCTGGGTGTTTCACGGGCTGCTCATCGGCCCACCCGCCGAAGCGGCGCTGTTCATGCATCGGCTGCTGCGTAACAGCAGTGGCCTGCTGCCGCCGCCCCTGCACGCCGCCATGCTGGAACGTCGTCCCCTTGACGTGCCGCTGGAGGGACGACCGTGGCGCTCGGCCGGCTACGGGCTTGGCCTGATGATGCCGACCGCCGACGCCGTCGGGGCGGCGCTCGGTCATTCCGGCCAGGGGCCGGGTAGCGTGGCGACCGTTTGGCATTTTCCCGAGTTCGACGCGCCGCGCACGGTAGCGGCCTTCGCGCGGACCGAAGACCAGGCTGTGGTTGAGCGCGCGGTGCTGCAGGCGGCCGAAAGTTTTTCAGGCATCGGCCGGAAGGAACTGAAGTCGTTCAGGCTTCCAGCAGGCCGGGCCGGCCGGCTTCGACCACGAAGGATTTTCGCGTCGCCACCGGCGCGCCCGGCACGCTGACGCGTTCGACGGCGCGCAGATCGGCCTGCCAGCGCTGCGGCGTCACCACGTGGCGCGTGTAGCCGCGCTGGTTGCCGACGAATTTCAGATGCGGGTTGTCGGCCAGGATGGCGTCGGCGTTCTTGACCACAGGGGTGCCGTCGCCGCCGGAGGAGATCGACGTGGTCAGGAAC
>DATFWC010000114.1:0-3293 GCA_035259885.1 Xanthobacteraceae bacterium | reverse complement strand
CGCAAGAGTTTTCGCGCGGTTGGCCGATGACAGCGCCGGCGAAAGCCGCTCCTTGGCCTCGGCGCTGCGCAGGAACAGGATGCGCGCCGGCTGGCAGTTCGACGACGTCGGCCCCCACTTCATCAGGTCGTAGAGCGTGCGCAGCTGATCGTCGCTGACCGGGCCGCGGAACGCATTGTGGGTGCGCGCCTTGCGGAACAGGCGGTCGAGCGCAAGGTCAGGCAGCATCTCGGTTGGCTGATCATTCATCGTGGGCCTCTGACATGCACGGCCTTTCAACTGTCATCCCGGCCGAGCGCCCTCGGGCGCGAGAGCCGGGATCCAAGATCCACTGCCGATCCTTTTATTGATGCCGCGGTACATGGATCCCGGATCGGCTCGCTCACGCGAGCCGTCCGGGATGACAGCCGAGAGGATGCTCGAGTTCACCCGGCGACCGGAACGACCTCAGTGGCGCCGGCGCGGGCGAGCCGCTTCACGGAGCTCGCCGTGACGATCGTGCGGTTCTCGGCATAGGCCTCGTGGTTTCGCTCGATGTTCTTGAGATCGTAGAGGTAGTTGACCATCAGGCCGTGCGACTGGCCGAGCGCCTTGGTCGAGGTGTCGGCGAGCCAGTCGATCTGCTCGAGGCGCGCGCCGTTGCCGAGGTGGAAGCGCGCCACCGGGTCGCGCGGCGTGCCGTTCTTGGTGCGCGCATGCAGGAAATACCAGGCGGCGGCGCGCAGGAGCGGCTCGCGCACGGAGTCGCGCGTCGCGGCAACCTGCCACCATCCATCGGTATCGAGATTGACGAGCGCGGCGCGGTCGTGGTCGTCGATCACGGTCGAGCCCTCGCGCGTGCGTTCCTTGTCGAGCCAGTCGGCGAAGCCCGGCACCGGGGACAGGGTGCAGAAGGTCGAGATGTTGCGAATCTCGCGCGAGATCTCTTCCGCCACCTGCTTGATCAGGAAGTGGCCGAAGGTGACGCCGGTCAGGCCGCGCTGGCAGTTGGAGATCGAATAGAACACCGCGGTGCTGGCGCGGTCGAGCTGGACCACCTCGCGCTGGCTGGTGAGGATGGGCGCGATCGCAGTCGGTATCTCGCGGGTCAGGGCGACCTCGACGAAGATCAGCGGATCATCGACCAGGGCCGGATGGAAGAAAGCATAGCAGCGCCGGTCAGGCGGATCGATGCGCCGGCGCAGGTCGTCCCAGCCGCGGATGCGATGCACCGCCTCGTAGCGGATGATCTTCTCCAGGATGATGGCGGGCGTCGCCCAGTCGATGCGGCGCAGCACGAGGAAGCCGCGGTTGAACCAGGAGGAGAACAGGTGCACGAAATCGGCGTCGACCGCCGCCAGGTCGTCGCGGTGCGCCATGGCGTCGAGCAGCTGCTCGCGCATGTCGACCAGGCCGGCGGTGCCGCCCGGCGCCAGGTTGATGCGGCGGAACAGCTCCTGGCGCCGCGATTCGGCCGCTTCATGCAGCTCGGCCGTGGTCTCCTCCGACGGGTCGCGCCGCCAGTCCTCGATGGCCGCGGCCAGGCGCTCCTGGCTCGGCCCGAACCGGACCGCCAGGGCCTCGAAAAAGGCGATGCGCGGCCCGGTGGTGAGCTGGGCGTAGCGGGTGAGAATCTCGCGGGCGAGCGCCACGCCGGAGGCCTCGCCGCGGCGCGACAACAGCTCTTCGCACAGCTCGATCAGGTTCTCCGAGCGGGCGGCCGAGGATTCGCGGCGGGCGCCGGCGCGGTCGATCAGGGCGCGTCCGCGCTCGGTAATGGCCTGCAGCAGCTCGCCGAAAAATGAGGTGTTGTTCATGTCACCGGCCCATGACCGCGTCCGCCAGCCATGTCGCAATCCCCGGAAAGAAGCACAGAATGACGATCGACAATGTCATGAGAACGACAAACGGCAAAGTCCCCCACATCACATCGGCCAGGGGAATGTCCGGTGCGATGTTCTTGATGACGAAAATATTGAGTCCGACCGGCGGGTGGATCAAGCCCATTTCCATCACGATGGTCATGATGACGCCGAACCACACCAGGTCGAAGCCGGCGGCCTTGAGCGGCGGCAGGATGATCGGGGCCGTCATGAGGATGATCGAGACCGGCGGCAGGAAGAAGCCCAGGATGACCACCAGCAGGAGGATCGCCATCAGCAGGATCCAGGGCGAAAGATGGAGCGACACGATCCAGGCTGCCGCCGATTGGCTGATATGCAGGTAGCTCATGACGTAGGAATAAAGCAGCGACATGCCGATGATGAACATCAGCATGGTCGACTCGCGCAGTGTGGCAGCAAGGATCGGCTGGAGGTCGCCTGGCGTCCATACTCCATAGATGAGGGCGATGAGCACCAATGCAAGAACAGCGCCAAGCCCGGCGGTTTCCGAAGGGGTGGCATAGCCCCCATAGAGCGCGATCATGACGCCCGTGAGCAGGACGACGAACGGCAGCACCCGCGGCAGGAGCGCGAACTTGTCGCGCACCGTCATGGTGTCCTCGCGCAGCAGCTCCGAATGCTTGCCGGTCTTGGCGTAGAGGAGCTGGGCGTCGCGAAATTCGCGCCGGAAACGCCACATGGCATAGCCGGCAAACAACGTGACCAGCAGCAGCGCCGGCCCGATGGCGGCGAGGAACAGGCGCCCGAGCGACTGCTCGGCCGCAACGGCATAGAGGATCATGGTGATCGACGGCGGCAGCAGGATCCCGAGCGTGCCGCCGGCCGCGATGATGCCGGCCGCGAAGCCGCCGGAATAGCCGCGCTTGCGCATCTCCGGAATGCCCGCCGACCCGATCGCCGAGCAGGTGGCGGGCGACGAGCCGGCCATGGCGGCGAACAGCGCGCAGGCGAACACATTGGCGATGCCGAGACCGCCGGGGATGCGCTGCATCCACGCGTGCAGCGCACCATAGAGATCCTGGCCGGCGGGCGACCGCCCGATGGCGGCGCCTTTGAGGATGAACAACGGAATCGAGAGCAGCGTGATCGATGCCATCTCCTCGTAGACATTCTGCGTGATGGTGTCGACCGAGCCGCCCGGCATGAACATGATCATGAACAGCGTCGCGACGGCGCCGAGCGCAAAGGCGATCGGCACGCCGGCGAACATGACGAGCAGGGTGACGGCGCCGTACAGCAGGCCGATCGAGAGGACCGTCATGGGACAGGCTTTCGGCGCTCGAGCGCGGCCAGCACTTGCAGCAGGATTTGGACGCTCAGCAGCACCATGCCGACCGTCATCAGCGAATAGGGAATCCACAACGGCGGCCCCCAGGTCGAGCCGGAGTGGTGATTATCGACCCAGGCCTC
>DATFWC010000113.1:0-6291 GCA_035259885.1 Xanthobacteraceae bacterium | reverse complement strand
GACAAGGTGATTGCGCTGATCGTCAACACGCCGCCGGACATCGCCGAGCATTACGCCAAGGTTTTGGGCACGGGCAGGACGCGCTAGTGTCCTGAATCTGAAGTCCGTTGCATTTCCCGGGAGCCGATCGCGCGGCTAAGCCGTTGAGAGCACTCACTCGGAGCCGCTCTGTATAATGCAACGAACTTCGAAACCAAGGCACTAGATCGAGATGACTTTTCTTCGAATCGTCATCTCGATCTAACTTGTGCCTGGAGCATGATCCCTCGGGTCAAGCCCGAGGGCAGGCTTTTTCCGAAAACCGGTACCCAGCCAACGGATCACGTCCGGGCCAGGCTTTTTCGGGATCATGCTCCAAAAAGCTTCGCCGAAGCCGGATCCCGTCGTCGTCGCGTGCGGGCGTGGTGGCGGAATCATGGCAGCATTGACGCAACCGTCTGAAACTCCGCCCAGGCCACCGCTATCAAGCCCTCATGGCTCGTCTGGCCGTCCGCGGCAGCCTTCAAGATGCATTCCGCCATAAGCGCCTTGATGGCCGGCGTAGCTTGACTAAAAGGAATTTTAGTCATCGCGTCCTCGAGAGCCTGCCGCATTGTTTGGAGC
The DNA here is from genome assembly GCA_035259885.1 of Xanthobacteraceae bacterium. GTDB lineage: Bacteria > Pseudomonadota > Alphaproteobacteria > Rhizobiales > Xanthobacteraceae > DATFWC01. The sequence continues at coordinate 5,688 of DATFWC010000113.1, read as the reverse complement.
AATTCGGGACTAAAGCTCGGCACGACACGCCTCCAATCTCCGCCACGACGATGATCGATTGGACAGATACCCGACACAAAGCAGCGACCGTCGCCGCGCCTGCCGGCTCGCAAGCTGCAACAAGGATGCTTGACGAACGCGCGCTTGAGGGCTTGCGCGATCTTGCTGTCTTGCGTCGATCTCGCCCAAACCAATCGATGGTCGTTAGTCGTTGACCATATCGCGTGCACCGGCTGCCCAAAAAAAGGACGTCTCCCGACCGGGCTACCGTTCGTACACGGGGGCGTGATTCCCAGACACGACGGCGTGATTTGCGCGCTGGTCGCGGCGACCTAGATCAACACCGGCGTTGTCCGTCGAGGACTTACAACCTGGCGGCAAAGGCGGCGCCCGGGCGGCGCGAGTCCCCCAAAACAAAAAAAGATCCGTATGCCACGGACGACGCGAGGAAGCTCCCGAGAGCGAAGAAAGGACGCACATATCGGGAGGCCGAGCATGGCCGAATTCAACGTCCCTGTCGCGAGCCGTCATTCTCGCGTCGTAGGCTTTACTCCCCCGGACATCGCGCACCAACGCGGCATCGAGTGGGATGGACTACGGGTCGAATCGATCCGGATCACGCGGCGTGAGCGGTTCGAATACGAACTTACGGCTCCCAGGCATCTGTTGATCGCTGCGGAACGCGCCGAACGCCGCGACGGCGAGACGCTGGTCGAAGGTTTGCCGATGTCGACGCTGCGGAAGTTCTCAGGCCGGCTGAGCTTCATTCCGGCGGGCCACAGATTCTACGGCTGGCAAGATCCCCAGATTCTTACGCGAGTCACCTATTTCTATATCGATCCGCACGCGTCGCTGTTCAACGCCGAAGGGTCATTTGCCGCAACCGAATTCAAGCCGCGCCTCTTCTTCCTGAACCAGGACCTGTGGGAGACCGCGAGCAAGCTCAAGGCACAGGCGGAAAATCCCGAGCTGGCCCAGCGCGGCTACGTGAACGCCTTGAGCATGGTACTGGCCCATGAGCTCATGCGGCTCAATGGCGACGACGCTTCCCTGGGGCAGGCAGCGCGCGGCGGGCTTGCTGGCTGGCAGCAGCGACGCCTTGCCGAATACATCGAGGCGCACGTCGCCCGGGATATCTCGCTGGGCGAGCTCGCCGGATTGGCACGCTTGAGCCCCAGCCATTTCGCCCGCGCCTTCAAGCAATCGTTCGGGACGCCGCCGCACCGCTATCATATGGCTCGACGCGTGGAACGCGCCAAGGCGTTGCTGGCACGCCCCGACTTGTCGGTGACGACCATCGGCCTCGAGGTCGGCTTCAGCGAGACCAGTTCGTTCTCCGCCGCGTTTCGTAAAGTGACCGGCATCACGCCCACTGATTTTCGTCGCGGAATCTAGCCCGCGGGCGATTTGGCCGATCTTGCTGTCGGTGACGCAATCTTGCAGCAATCGTCGCTCTGGCGTTCCTGCATCGCTGGCGGATCACGTCAAGATCGCGCCAATCACGGCAGATTCGGCAAAGCGGTTTTTCGCGCGACGGCTAGATAGCGGGCAGCAGGCGGACGCGCCCACCTGCCAACCGAGACAGCGCGGAAACTGGAGACAGAAATGAAAAAGACGCTCTTTGCCGCCGCCGCCTTTGCGGTCGCGGCCGCCTCGCCGGCCTTCGCTCAGTCATACGATCCCGACGTCGGCTCGGGCAATCTGGGTAGCTGGCCCTATACCAGCAACGCGGACAATCCCTATTGGGACAGGGCTCAAGTCATCCCGTATGGTGCGTACGCCTCTGAGCCTTCGTACGGCTTTGACCCGTACTATGGCGCCGGCGCTCGTGCTCCCGTCTTGCGGCACCGTCATTACCGATCGGCGCGGTAAGACCGTCGCGATCTGGTTGGCCGCGGATTGACGAGCCCCGGGACGCGATCCCGGGGCTTGTCGCCACCTGCTCGCGTCATCATGGCTCGCGAATAGAGCGCGATCGAACCGATCCCTGCAGATCCGGCAAAGCATTTCCGAGCAACGACCAGCTCACCGGGCAGCAGGGAAGGGACGTCGCTCGCCGGTCAGCGGAAAACAAAGGAAGCAAACCATGGCCGCTTCGATCAAATGGCTCGCCACGCCTTTCGTCCTCGTCTGTACAATTGCGCTCGCGTCGCCCGCCTTCGCCCAACACCGCGACATTTGGGTGGGGCAGGACGGGGCGGTGCATATCAGCAGGGAAAGAACGGCTGCGCTGCAATACTGCAATTGGATTGCAAGAGCATTCTATCCGGAAGTCGAAAACGACCACAATCGGGACGGCTATTACCGCGCCTGCATGGCCGCACAGGGCCAGCTGGAATGATCACGGCTTTGGACACCCGACGTGGCGGGCCGATTTCGGCTGAGCATCTCGCGTGGTGATGGCGGGCCGCAGCGAACCGGCGGCAGCAAGGCAGCGAAGATCAGAAGACTTCGTTCACCCGGCGCGGGCGACCGGGGCGGCGGCCTTGGGCGCGCTGCGCCGGATCTGCGCCGACATGCGTTCGGTGAACGCCGCTTTGCTCTCGGGCTTGCTGAAACGATAGCCCTGCATGAAATGCACGCCGGCGGCGCGCAGGAACAGGTGCTGCTCCGCCGTCTCCACGCCCTCGGCCGTGACCTTCATGCCGAGGCCGCGGCCGAGGCTGACGATCGCATGCACGATCGGGGCCGCTTCCGCCGCGCTCTCGATGTTGCGGATGAAGCTGCGGTCGATCTTGAGCTTGTCGAACGGGAAGCGGCGCAGATAGAGCAGGCTCGAATAGCCGGTGCCGAAATCGTCGAGCGCCAGCCTCACGCCGAATGACTTGAGGCCGTGCATGGCGGTCTCGGCGCCTTCCACATTGCCGAGCAGGGTCGACTCGGTGATCTCCAGCTCGAGCCGGCCCGGGTCGAAGCCGGTCTCAGTGACGATGCGCCGGACCATGTCGACGAAATCCGGACGGCGGAACTGCAGCGGCGACACGTTGACGGCGACCGACACCGGCCATGCGGCGGCATCGATGCAGGCGCGGCGCAGCGCCCACTCGCCGAGCGCGATGATCAGCCCGCTGTGCTCGGCGATGGGAATGAACTCGGCCGGCGGGATGGGGCCGCGCTCCGGGTGGTTCCAGCGCGCCAGCGCTTCCACCCCGATCACGCGCTCGCCGTCGGCGCTGAACACCGGCTGGTAGGCCAGGTCGAGGCGATCCATCTCGATCGCCTGGCGCAGGTCGTGCTCGAGCTGCTTGCGCTGCACGAGGTCGGCGTCCATGGCCGCGTCGTAGATGCAGGCGCGCCGGCGGCCTTCGTTCTTGGCGCGATAGAGCGCCATGTCGGCATAGCGCATGACATCCGCCGCCGTGAGCGAGGGGCGATCGATCACGGCGATGCCGACGCTGGCGCCGATGACCAGGGTGTGGCTCTGGATCGAATAGGGACGGCACAGCGCGGACAGGATGCGGTCGGCGATCGCCATCAGGGTCCCGGCATCGGTGGCGCCGGGCGTGATCACGGCGAACTCGTCGCCGCCGAGCCGCGCCACCAGCGCGTCGCTGCGCACGATCGAACGCAGCCGCTTGGTCACTGCGGCGATGAGCTCGTCGCCGACATGGTGGCCGAGCGTGTCGTTGACGTCCTTGAAATGATCGAGGTCGATGCAGAACACCGCCGAAGGCGCGCCGCCCTGCTTGGCCTCGGTGATCACCGCCTCGAGGCGCTCGCCGAAATAGGCACGGTTGGGCAGGCCCGACAGCACGTCGTGCAGCGCCAGGTGCCGGAGCTTGTCCTCGCCGGCCGAGATGCGTGCGGCGGCGCGGCGCATCTGGCGCAGTGCGAAGGCGGCGAAGAATGCCAGCCCGGCGAGCGCGATGACGACGAACGGTACCACGCTGCCGACGATCTCGTTCGAGCGCTGGCGCGGCGTCCAGGCGAAGCGCGCGACCACATGGCGGCCTTCCATCAGGTCGAACACATGGTCGCCGGGTGCGACCGCCCGGGCATCGACCTTGTACAGGTTCGGCAGGTCGAGCCGCGCCGCGACCTCGGCCATGATGCCTTCGTCGATCAGCTTCACTGAGAGCACGACCGGCGCGGCGTCGGCGTCGCCGTCGCCGTCGGCGGGCGTGACCTGCACGGCGGCGACCACGGCAAGCCGGTTCATGAACGCCTGCACGCGCCGGTCGCGGCGCGGATTGTGACGCGGCCGCGCAGGCTGATCGGGCTCCGACCGCAGGCTCTCGCCGGCCAGCGGGCGGCCGCGGAGGTGGTCGAGAACGGGCGCAAGGTCGGGCCGGATCATGTCGAACCACGCCGGATCGACCGTGCGCACGCCTGGCACCGGATAGATGATGCGGTTGTTGGCGTCGACCGCGAAAACGTAGTCGTGGCTGAAGTAGGTCTTGAGCGTCTGGGCGACGTTGCTGTCGATCCACCCGGCGTCGGCGGCGCCGCGGATGTTCTTCAGCGCCTGCTCGGTGGTGGCGACGCTCTCCAGCTCGCGCAGCACGCGCTCGCGCTGATCGGCGATGGCGTTGAGGAGCAGCTCCTCGTCGTGCTTGAGCGCAACCTCATGCGCGCGCCGCGCCGAGGTGACCACGGCAACGACGATGCAAACGATCGCGATCGCAAGGATCAGGCCGACGGGCAGCACCGCGCTCACGCGAGCGCCGTCCCATACGGCACGCCTGCGCAGATCTGCGAGCGACACCCGAAAAGCCTCCCAGCGGCCAGTCCGCCCCCTTTAGGGCTGGTATGGCAAGACGTTAGGGGTGGAACCCTTGTCAAACGCTTGCCGCCCACGAATAGCTGCGGCGCCGCATGGGCTTTTGGCCTGCGCGGTTAACGGGTGGTGAACGCTGTCAGCGGGAATTCGCGTAGGGCGGGCGCGGAATGCTGATATGGGCGGCGCGCAGCGCCGCCGACCAGCGCTCGCTCAGGTCGTGGAAATAGGGCTCTCCCGGATTGATCCGGTAGGACAGCTCGGCCATGCAGGCATCGCGCCGCGCCACCAGGATGTCGATCGGCATTCCCACCCCGAGATTGGAGCGCATGGTCGAGTCCATCGACAGCAGCGCGATCTTCAGGGCGTCATAGAGATCGATGCCGAAATGGACTGCGCGGTCGAGGATTGGTTTACCGTATTTGTGCTCGCCGATTTGGAGGTAGGGCGTATCGATCGTGCACTCGATGAAATTGCCGGCCGAATAGATCATGAACAGGCGCAAGGGGCTGTTCTTGATCTGGCCGCCGAACAGGAAGCCGATGTCGAAGTTCACGTCGGCGGCCTCCAGCGCCGGAGCTTCCGTCGCGTGCACGTGGCGGATCACCCGGCCGATGCGCTGCGCCGCCTGGAACATGGTGGGCGCGTTCATCAGCGTCTCGATCTGGCCGGTCTCCTGGTTCTCCAGGCCTTCGGCGAGGATGCTCACGACCGCCTGCGCCAGCGACAGGTTGCCGGCCGAGGCCAGCGCAAACACGCTGTGACCCGGCTCCTCGAACACGTGCAGCTTGCGGAAGGTTGAGACGTTGTCGAGGCCGGCATTGGTCCGGGTATCGGCGACCATGACCAGCCCTTCGCGAAGCAGGATACCGCAACAATAGGTCATGGGCGTTAGGCGAGTCCCGGGAGCCGCGCGCCATTTATAGCAGATGCCGGAGGCGGCCCGGCAACGCCCTGCGTGGCCCCGGGAA
>DATFWC010000112.1:0-2127 GCA_035259885.1 Xanthobacteraceae bacterium | reverse complement strand
GCCGGCGGGAACACGATGGCGAAGACGTCGAGCAGCCGCCGGGAGTCCGCCAGTCCGGGAATATCGAGCGGCGCATCGGCGGGGATTCCCATCTGAATGCGCATGATCTGTTCCAGGCTGCGTTTGAGCCCGGCGCGAATGCTTTCGGCATCCAGACCGATGTTGATGAGGCTGGCCGTCACCACCGCGGTGGCGAGGAGCGCTGCCCATACGACCAGGCGCCCGACCGGATACCACTCGAGGGCATCCGGTGCCGCCTGCGCGCCGGGCGGCGCCGCTGCGCCGGGATGCGCCAGCGCCGGAAGCGCCGGCGCGGGACGCGCGAGCAGCCCGAGATAGCTCAGCCACCAAGCCGGCAGCCCGATGCCGACCAGGAACGGCATGAACAGCATGCCGGCCAATGCCACCGCCAGCACCGTGGCGCCGGTGAGGGCGGCAACCAGCCCGGCCCAGTGACTCCATCCGATGGCGGCAATCAGGATCGGCAGCGGCGCAAGCGACACCAGCACGAGCGCGAGGCCCGAGCCGGAAACCAGCGACGCGACCAGCAGCGCTGCCGCCGCGCCCGCTCCCATGCCGATGAGTACGATCTGCACCATACGCTGTCCCGCTCGTGGAGCGGTTAGAGACGGATCTTGGAAGTCCGCCCCAACCTGACGACGAATAAAGCCTATTCGTCGTCCGTGTGCCGCCTTCTGATCAGCCGATCAGGTAGGGCAGAAGGCCGAGGAACCGCGCCCGTTTGATGGCGCGGGCAAGTTCACGCTGCTTCTTCGCCGATACGGCCGTAATCCGGCTCGGAACGATCTTGCCGCGCTCCGACACGTAGCGTTGCAGCAACTTGACATCCTTGTAGTCGATCTTGGGCGCGTTCGCGCCGGAGAACGGGCAGGTCTTGCGGCGGCGGAAGAACGGCCGGCGAGCCGGCAACTGGGCGAAGCTCATGGCCTTACTCCTCCGTCGTCTCGGACTCGTCGCTGCCCCCGCGTCCCTCACGCTCGCGACGGCGCTCGCCGCGGCGCTCCTCGCGGTCGCGGTCCCGGTCGGCCTTGCGCATCATGGCCGAGGGCCCGGTCTCGTGCTCGTCGACGCGCACCGTGAGGTAGCGGAGGACATCCTCGTTGAGGCGCTCCTGCCGTTCGATCTCGGCAAGCGCCGCCGCAGGCGCGTCCACGTTCATGAGGGTGAAATGCGCCTTGCGATTCTTGCGCAGGCGGTAGCTGAGCGACTTGAGGCCCCAGTACTCGGTTTTGCCGACGGTGCCGCCCATCTGTTCAACGATTCCCTTGAACTGGGCGGTTAGCTCATCGACCTGCTGTGTCGTCACGTCCTGACGCGCCAGGTACACGTGTTCATAAAGCGGCATGAAAGCGCCTTTCCTCGTTTGTGTCGTCGGTCCGGCGCCAAGCCACTCGAGCCTTTCGGAAAGGCTCGAACACTCGAGATGCGGGGACACGGGACGCCGGGCCGAAAAGGCCCTGCCGTGCGAACGGCCGTCCGTTCAGCCCCCGGCCGGGACCGAGCGCAGCGACTTATAGGCTCTCCCGGCGAAAAGACAAGGCTGGCCGCGACCGGGGCAGGACGCTAGACACGCGGGCGGAGCCCGCTGCAGGGGCGCGGGCCCGGAAGGGCACGACATGACGGTCGCTTTCGTGTTCCCCGGCCAGGGGAGTCAAACCGTCGCCATGGGCAAGGCGCTGGCCGAGACCTTTCCGGTCGCCCGCCAGGTCTTCGACGAGATCGACTCCGCGCTGGGCGAAAAGCTGACCGCTATCATGTGGGAGGGACCGGCGGAGATCCTCACGCTCACCGAGAATGCGCAGCCGGCGCTGATGGCGGTTTCGCTCGCCGCCATGCGCGTCCTTGAAAGCGAGGCCGGCGTCGACCTCAAGCGAGATGCCGCCTTCGTGGCGGGTCATTCCCTCGGCGAATATTCGGCGCTGGCGGCCGCCGGGTCGTTCACTCTGGCCGATGCGGCGCGGCTGCTGCGCATCCGCGGTCGCGCCATGCAGCAGGCGGTGCCGGTCGGCGCTGGCGCCATGGCGGCCCTGCTCGGGCTTGAGTTCGAGCCGGCCGCCGCCATCGCGGCGGAAGCCGCTCAGGGGCAGGTGTGCCAGGCGGCCAACG
>DATFWC010000111.1:0-2817 GCA_035259885.1 Xanthobacteraceae bacterium | reverse complement strand
GAGCTCCTCGGTGAAATGCGCGATGCGCTGGCGGTAGGTGGCCTTGGCGAACGAGTTGGTCATGTCGGTGCCCCAGTAGCTGCGCTGCGGCCCGAACGCCTCGAAGCATTGCTTTATGAACGGCGTCATGTCGCGGAACGGGTAGGGCTCCAGCGAGTAGGCCGGCGGCGACGACAGCTTCACCGACACGTTGGGATATTTCGCCAGCGACACCGTGTCGGCGATCGCTTCGGCGCGCTTGCCGTCCTTGGCGATGTCGACCGACAGGCCCATGTGATCGGCGATGAGCTGGAGCGCAGGGTGGCGCTCGGCGATGCGGCCCATGTCCTTGGCGCGGAGCGGCGCCAGAAAATACACGGGAAGCCCGGCTTTCTCGGCCGCTGGCCAGAACCAGTCGGCGGTGCCGTCGGTAAGCCATGCACCCTGCGCGCCGGTCAGCGTCAGTCTTACGCCCAGCATGCCGCGCTGCTGCCGCCACGTCGGCAGCAGCGCCGCGCCTTTCGGATCGGTCAGCGGGATGCGCCCCATGACGGCGAACCGGTCGGGATGTTTCTGCGCCGCCTCGAGCGCGTAGTCGTTGCGGTCGCCTTCCCACGACGGCGGCACGATGACGACGCGGTCGACGCCGGCCTCGTCCATCAACGGCAGCAGTTTTTCCGGGGTGAACGGCTCGGGAAGCTGCGCCACGCGACCGGGCGGCCACGGGCGGTCCGGCGTGTCCGCCTTCCAGAAGTGGACCTGCGCGTCCACGATCATTCGGCGTCGCGCCGGTTGCGGCGTTTGCGCGGCCATCTGTTGCGAGCTCTGCGTCAGCGCCAAGCCCGCGCCCAGCGTGCCGTGAAGGAAGCTGCGTCGTGACAGCATGGGACCCTCCACCGTTTCATTTCGATGCCTTGAGCAGATACGCGATGAGATCGGCGCGGTCGCCGGCGTCCGGCATGCCGGCATAGGGCATGCGGTTCGCCGGCACCGCCTTCTGCGGGTCGGCGATGAACGCGTTGAGCGTTTCTGCCGTCCACTTGATGCCGCTGCGCCGGAGTGCCGGCGAGTAGCGATAGTCGGCAACCTCGCCGGCCTTGCGCTCGAACACGCCGTGCAGGCTCGGGCCGACGGCGTTCTGGCCTGCCTCGATGCGGTGGCAGGCCACGCATTCCTCGAAGCGCTTCTCGCCGCGCGCCGCGTCGCCGTCGGCGCGTGCTGCGCCGGTGGCGGCGATGAGCGTCGCCGCCATGAGCAATCGTGGGATCAGCGCAGAGGCGGCGCCGCTTGCTCCACCTCTCCCCGGGTGCGGGGAGAGGTCGGATTCCAAGCGCAGCGCAGCGGAGCGCAGGAATCCGGGTGAGGGGGCGTTACCGCGAGTCTGAGCTTGTGGAAGCGCCCCCTCACCCGACGTGCTTCGCTGCGCTGACGCTCCGCTCGCAAGTCGACCCCGGATCAAGTCCGGGGCAGGCTCTCTCCCCGCAAGCGGGGAGAGGTGGAGCAAGTGGCTCTCTCGGCGTGTCATGCCGACACCAGGGGGCCGGGATTCTTGACGTAGCGGTTCTTGATCGCGTCCGCCGTCCAGTAGGCGAGCGCACCAACGGGCCCCGTCGGATTGTACGAGGCGTTGTGCACGAACACGTTGGCGCCGACCGTGAACAGGTTGTGGCAGTCCCAGCTCTGCAGGTACTTGTTCACGACGCTGTCGCGCGGATTGGTCCCCATGATGGTGCCGCCGGTATTGTGCGTGCTCTGGTACGGCACCACCGTCCACGGCAGCGTGCGCGCCGTCGCCTCGTTCAGCCGCGTGGGATTCATCGACTTGGCAATGTCGTTGATGACCTCGGCGGCGTGGCGGCCGAGCTTGTGCTCGTTCTCCTTGTAGTCGAAGGTCATGCGCATCAGCGGCTGGCCGAACGCATTGCGGTAGGTCGGGTCGAGGTCATAGCAGTTGTAGCGGTTCGCCATCACGCTGCCGCTGGCGCCGATGTTCATCGCGGTCTGGTACCACTTCGCGGTCGCCGCCTTCCATTCCTTGCCCCATTGCGGCGTGCCGCGCGGCACCGGCCGGTAGCCGATCGGCAGCGCGGTGTTGAAGCCGGCGCCGACATTGTAGGCGCCGACGAAGCCGTGCGGCCCGCGGTCGAAATCCCAGTTGATGTTGAAGTCGTCGATCGTCGTGTTCGATCCGCCTGCGCTCATGAACGGATTGAACTGCCGGCCCTCGAAGAACAGCGTGGCGCCGGCGCCGGTCTGGTAGCAGTAGTTCTTGCCCGTGACGCCGGTCTGCGCCACCGGATCGTAGGGCTGGCCGATGCCCGACAGCAGCATCAGGTGCACGTTGTTGATGGCATAGGCGCACAACAGCACCATGCCGGCCGGCTGCTCGAACTCCTCGCCGTTGAGCACATTGGTGTAGGTGACGCCGGTCACGCGCTTGCCGTCGGAATCCTTGAGCACCTTGGTGACCCAGGAATGCGTGCGCAGCTCGAAGTTCGGGTTGCGCATGGCGATCGGGATGACCGTCATGTGCGGGCTGCCCTTGGCGTTGGCCTCGCAGCCGAAGCGCTGGCAGTAGCCGCAGTACTGGCAGGCGCCGTACTTCGTGCCGTCGGGATTGGTATAGGGCCGCGACGCGTTGGCGGACGGCCGCGGGAACGGGTGATAGCCCTTCTCCTTCGCGGCCGCCGTGAACATCTCGCTCGCCAGGATCGGCGTGAGCGGCGGCAGCGGGTATTCGCGGGCGCGCGGCGCCTCGAACGGGTTGCCGCCCGGCTGGATTTGTCCGCCGATGTTCCCGGCCTTGCCGGACACCGCCGCCGTGTATTCGAACTTGTC
>DATFWC010000110.1:0-4996 GCA_035259885.1 Xanthobacteraceae bacterium | reverse complement strand
GTTCGGCACGCTGCCGGCCGACATGGTGCGCGCCAACATGACGGCGATCGCCGAAGAGATTCTGCCGCACTTCCGCGACCGCCTGCCCCAGGGCGTGCGGCAGGCGGCGGAGTGATGCACCGACATGGCCGCGAACGCGGCGCGCTCCCTCTCCCCAGCGGCGAGAGGGTTGGGGTGAGGGGGCGAGTGAATTTCAATCGGCCCTTTCCCCCCTCACCCGGATCGCTTCGCGATCCGACCTCTCCCCGCTGGGGAGAGGTGGAGCAAGCGGCGCGGCCTTGCATCATTCAGAGGATCAGCATGACCCTTCCCCGCCGCCGTTTTCTCCATCTCGCCGCCTCCCTCGCCGCGCTGCCCACAGCAACGCGCCTCGCGTGCGCGCAAGGCTATCCGTTCCGACCCATCCGCTGGATCGTCGGCTTTCCGGCCGGCGGGGCCACCGACACCGTGACGCGCGTCATGGGCAACTGGCTCTCCGAGCGGCTCGGTCAGCCGGTGGTGATCGAGAACCGGCCGGGCGCCGCCACCAACCTGGCGGCTCAGGCGGCCTTGAGCTCTCCGCCCGACGGTCACACGCTGCTGCTGGCACTGCCAACCAACGCCATCAACGCCACGCTGTATGAATCGCTGCCCTTCAATTTTTTGCACGACAGCGCGCCCGTGGCCGGGTTCGTCGAGCTGCCGCTGCTGCTGGTGGTGAACCCGTCGCTGCCGGTCAAGACGGTGGCCGAGTTCGTCGCCTACGCCAAGACCAACCCGGACCGGATCAACCTGGCGTCTTTCGGCACCGGCACGATCAGCCATCTTGCGGGCGAGCTGTTCAAGATGACGACCGGCACGAAGATGGTGCACGTGCCGTATCGCGGCGGGCCGGTGGTGATGACCGACCTGATTGCCGGGCGGGTGCAGGCCGCCATCGACGCGTCGCCCAACGTGATGGCGCACATCCGCAGCGGCGCCGTGCGCGCGGTCGGCGTGCTGCCGCGTACCCGCATGGCGGCGCTGCCGGATGTGCCGAGCATCAGCGAGACGCTGCCCGACTATGACGTCAGCACGTGGTCTGGCGCAGTCGTGCCCAAGGGCACGCCGGCCGACATCGTCGACCGGCTCGCCCGCGAGATCAGCGCCGGCCTCAACGATCCGCGCCTCACGGCGCGGCTCACCGACCTGGGCGGCGTGCCGACCCCCATGGGCTCGGCCGAATTCGGCGCACTGATCGCGCGCGACACGGAAAGATGGGCCAAGGTGATCAAGACCGCGGGCGTGAAGCCCGAGTAGCCGCGATTGTCATTGCCGGGCTTGACCCGGCAATCAGGGTCTGGCGTAAACTTTTTTGATGGATGCGCGGGTCAAGCCCGCGCATGACGGATAAATTTCGTCGCGACGCTTTCTAGCTCCGCACCCGGCCGCCATCCACGTTGAGCGTCTGGCCCGTGATGAACGCCGCGTCGTCGCTGGTGAGGAACGACATGGTGCCGACCAGGTCGTCGGGCACTTCGCCGCGCTTGATCGCCTGCATGGTGGCGACCGCAGCGAATTCCTCGTCCATGCTGGCGAGCCCGGCGCGCGGCTTGCGCGCCAGCGTCCCCGGCGTACGTGTCAGGCCGGGCGAGATGGCGTTGACCGTGATGCCGTGCGGCCCGAGCTCGGAGGCGAGCGCGCGGGTGAACCCGACGATTCCGCCCTTGCTGGCGACGTAATGCGCGAAGCCGGTCACCACCGAGCCGAGCGTGCTCGACGCCATGTTGACAATGCGTCCCCAACCGCGCTGCTTCATGCCGGGAACGAACGCGGCGGTGACCAGGAACGTGCCGTCGAGATTGATCGACAGCACGCGGCGCCAGTCGGCGAACGTCATCGTGTCGAACGCCTGCTGCGGGAAGATGCCGGCGCAGTTGATGAGAATGTCGCAACGGCCGAAGCGCTGCGCGACGGCGTCGGCCAGCGCCTTGACGGGTTCCGGCGAGGTCACGTCGCAGGTGCAGGCGAGCGCGTCGCGGCCCGCCTGCTCGACGAGGCGCACCGTCCCGTCCGCCGGCGCGACGTCGGCGATCGCCACGTGCGCGCCGTCCTGCGCCAGCCGCTGGGCGAATGCCTGCCCGATGCCGTTCGCCGCACCGGTGATGACGGCGACCTTGTCGCGATGCCCCTTGCCCACGCACTCCTCCTTGGCGATTCAGCTGCACGATGCGCTCCGGGCTGACCGGCGCCTCGGCGATGGTGACGCCGAATGGCGCCAGGGCATTCTCGACCGCCGCAATGATCGCCGCGATGGCCGGGATGGTACCGCCTTCGCCGGCGCCCTTGAGGCCGAGCGGGTTGAGCGGGGATGGCGTCTCGCTGTGGTGAATGGCAACTGGCGGCGCATCGGTGGCGCCCGGCAGCAGGTAGTCGGCGAATGTCGCGCTCAGCGGCTGGCCTTCGTCGTCGTATCTCAGCCGTTCGAACAGCGCATTGCCGACGCCATGCGCGACGCCGCCGGCCACCTGGCCCTCCACCACCATGGGATTGATGACGCGGCCGCAGTCGTGCAGCACGGTGTAGCGCAGGATGTCTACTTTTCCGGTCTCGACATCCACCTCGACCTCGGCCACGTGCGTGCCGTTGGCATAGGTCGACTGGTCGGGCTGGAAGTAGGCCGTGTTCTCCAGGCCCGGTGTCAACCCGCCCGCCATGGCGAAGCCCGGCATGCCGATCGATTTGATGGCGATCTCGCGGAAGCTCTTGCTCAAGCCCGGCACGCCGCGCACCCGGGCAAATCCGTCGGCAAGCTCGAGATCCTCTTCCGCCACTTCCATCATGTCGGCGGCGATGTGCTTGATCTTTTGCGCCACCGCGATGGCCGCGAGATGCACCGACGAGCCGGCGTTGACGGCGGTGCGCGCGGCAAAGCTGCCGACGCCGAAAGCGATGTCGGCAGTGTCGGCGGTCACCACAGTCACGTCGTCGTAGCTGGCGCCGAGCTGGTCTGCGGCGATCTGGGCAAACACTGTCTTGTGCGACTGGCCCTGCGGCGTGGCGCCGGTATAGACCACGATTTTTCCGGTGGTGGAGATGCGCACGGTGGCGCCTTCGTAGGGACCTAGGCCCGTGCTCTCCACCGCATTGCTGATGCCGAGGCCGATATAGCGGCCGGCGCGCTGCGCCTCCTCTTGGCGCGCAGCGAAACCGGTGTAGCCGGCGGCGTCAAGCGCGCGCGCCTGCGCGCCAGGATAGTCCCCGCTGTCGTAGGTGACCGGCCGCCCGTCACGCGCGATGATGCCGACCTGGTACGGCATCTGCTCCGGCCGCACGAAGTTGCGCCGCCGCGCCTCGGCCGGGTCGAGCTTGAGCTCGCGCGCAATGCGGTCCATCAGCCGCTCCATCACGAACACGCCCTGCGGCCGGCCGGCGCCGCGCACCGGCGTGGTGGAGATCTTGTTGGTGTAGGCGACCACGACCTCGATCTTGAAATTGGGCACAACATAAGGCCCCGGCACGGTCGTCGTCGCGATCCATGGCAGCACCAGGCCCCAGGGCAGGTAGGCGCCGGTCTCGTGGATCAATTGTCCGCGCAGCCCGAGAATTTTTCCATCCGCATCGACCGCGATCTCCAGATCCCAGCGCTGGTCGCGCTCCTGGTGGGTGCAGAGAAAGTTTTCGCGGCGATCCTCGATCCATTTGACCGGCGCCTTGAGCTCGCGCGCGCATGCGGCGACAACCGGATATTCCGGGTAGATCGCGCCCTTGGGCCCAAAGCCGCCGCCCACGTCGGGCGTCACCACGCGCATCTGGTGATCGTTGAGGTCGAGCACGTCGAGCAGGCCGCGCTTGATGCGGTGCGAGCCCTGCGACGAGACATAGATCGTGAAGGTGTCGGTCGCGGCATCATGGGTGGCGACCAGCCCGCGGCATTCGATGGAGAACGGACCGCCGCGATGCAGGCTGATCTTTTCCCGGAACACGTGCGCGGCGCGCGCGAACGCCGAATCGGCGTCGCCATGCTGGATCGGCAGGCGTGCCGCGATGTTGGAGGTCGCGCCCGCATGCGCCGGAGCACTGCCGGGGGCGATCGCGGCGGCGCAGTCGGTGACCGCCGGCAACGGATCGTAGTCGACGAAGACCAGCGTGGCGGCGTCCTCGGCGATATAACGGCTCTCCGCCACCACCACGGCCAGCGGCTCGCCGACGTAGCAGGCCTCGGTGGCGAGGGCATACGGCATGTGCAGCTGGGTGATCGCCGGGTTGGGCACGAACAGCGGCAGCTTGTTGCGGCGCAGCGCCTCCGGCAGATCAGCGAAGGTCAGCACCAGGTGCACGCCCGCGAGCGCGCGGGCGGCCGCGGCATCGATGTGACGGATTTTCGCGTGGGCATGCTGGCTGCGCACGAAGGCGGCGTGCAACATTCCGGGCAATCTGATGTCGTCGATGTAGCGGCCCTTGCCGGTCAGGAAGGCCGGGTCTTCCTTGCGCTTGACGCTTCTGCCGAACCACGTTTCTGGCATGCGGCCTCGTTCCGTGCAGGATTTCGGGCGCAGCTTGGGATCGGTTCGTGCTACCGTCAACCGACCGATGGGATGGACATATGCTCGACAAACCGGCTGATGTGGACACGCGCGGCTTGGCGGCCGGAGGGCCACCGCTGGATTTCCAGCAGCACCTCGCTGAGCTCGAGGCACGCGGTTTGCTGGTGCGCATCGACCGGCCTATCAACAAGGACACCGAGCTGCACCCGCTGGTGCGCTGGCAGTTCATCGGCGGCGTGCCGGAGGACAAGCGGCGCGCCTTCCTGTTCACCCACGTGATCGACGCCAGCGGGCGGCGGTATGACATGCCGGTCGTGGTGGGCGCGCTTGCCGCCTCGCCGGAGATTTATGCGGTCGGCATGGGCCGCCGCGTCGAGCAGATCGGCGACGCCTGGATGCAGGCGATTGCCAACCCGATCGCGCCGAAAGTGGTGGCGACGCCACCGTGCCAGGAGGTCGTCGTTTTGGGCGACGCCCTGCGGGCGTCCGGG
>DATFWC010000109.1:0-3107 GCA_035259885.1 Xanthobacteraceae bacterium | reverse complement strand
CGGGTTGGCGCCGTGGTCCTCGTCCTCGTCTTCGTCTAAATCGTCGTCGTTGTCAGCGAGGTCGTGATGCTCGCCCGGGCCGTGGCGGGCTTCATGCCCATTACCGTCGTGGTGGCCATGACCGTTGTGGCCGGGGTCGCCCGGGACTCCAGGCGGGTTGGCGCCGTGGTCCTCGTCCTCGTCTTCGTCCAAATCGTCGTCGTTGTCAGTGAGGTCGTGATGGCCGTCCCCGGCTTCACGCCCATCGCCGTTGTGGTGGCCATGATCGTCGTGGCCGGGGTCGCCCGGCATAACGCCGCCGTGCCGCGCCATATGTGCGCCCACATCGGCCCAGTCATCAGGGCTGTTGTCCGGGTCATCCCAGCCGTTGGGCCCGTCGCGGCGGTAGGCCGACCGTTTCGTCGACATGACCACGCTCCCGAGCAAGGCGGACACCGCCTCGTTCACCACGCCGCGGCGGGCTGCAGATGCCGCTGCGGCTCAGCAGCAGAGCAGAGTATTATGTTTACTGTATGGCGCTACTTCACCACGCCGTCATCTTGAAGTCAACCCGGGCGGCCGGCCCTGAACTCGACCGCTGCCGCGGATCGGGAGTCCCGCGCGCCGGATTGACCGCCGGTCCGGACCGGATTAGATCGGCGATGTCGGGGTCATGCAGACACCCCGTGAGACGTACGTCCAAGCTCTGCGCATCTCGCTACGCGAGGAGTGCGCACCATGGACGTACAAAAGCCGCTTTCCACGTCGTCCCGGCAATTCGCCACGCCCGGAAACGCGATGGTCCGGCCGCTGCTGCTCAAGCCTCAATGGATGAACGGGCTTTCAGAGCGGCTGCTCGTAAGCCATTACGAAAACAACTACGGCGGGGCGCTTCGGCGGCTCAACGCCATCAGAGCGCGGCTTGCGGTCCTTGACTGGGCGCGCACGCCCGCGTTCGAGATCAACGGCCTCAAGCGCGAAGAGCTGATCGCAGCCGGCTCAGTGATCCTGCACGAGACCTATTTCGATTCGCTCGGCGGACACGGCGACAATCCGCCCACCGGCCTTGTCGAGCCGCCCGTCGGACTCGCCCAGGCGATCGAGCGCGATTTCGGCAGCGTCATGGCCTGGCGCGCCGAATTTACCACCATGGCAAAGGCGCTGGCTGGCGGTTCAGGCTGGGCGATCCTTGCCTGGTCCGAGCGCTTGGGCCGGCTGGTCACCCAATGGGCGGCAGACCATGCACACGGCCTGCCAGGGGCCACTCCGATCCTCGCGCTCGACATGTACGAGCACGCCTATCATCTCGATTTCGGCGCGAAGGCAACGGCTTATGTCGATCAGGTCATGGCAAACCTGAATTGGGAACGGATCGGCGCGCGCTATCGCCTGGCCATCGGCGAGGGAGCGGGAGAAGACGAGCTGTTCCTGCCCTTCGGCGCGCCGGCGCAAGAGGAGGCGCGGATTTCCGCCGAGGAGCTGAAGGCCGCCCTGGAGCACGACGATGATCGCCGACCCGTGGTTCTGGATCTCTGTCTGCCCAGGGACCTGCCCCGGCGCACCGATATGCTGGCGGGTGCCACCATGCACGCTCCTGCCGCCCTGCCGCGGTGGGTTGAGGAGCTGCCACGCGACCGGCCGATCGCGGTTTATTGCATTTGCGGATTTCAGGTCAGCGGCACGGCTGTGACCGAACTGCGACGGCGGGGCTATGAGGCCAGAGCCCTCATTGGCGGGATTACCGCCTGGCATGCGATCGGCGGCGCGACGGTGCCGCTGGATACCTCTACGTACGAGGAAACGCCATAAAATGGTGGCCGATGTCGTGCGGCGCGAGCGGCTTGCCGTTCAGCAATCGCCGGGCAGCACACGCTGCACCGAAGCGGCCGCTACACCGCCTCGGCGAGCTGCGCCGCCTCTTCGAGGTCGATGGACACGAGCTGCGACACGCCGCGTTCCGCCATGGTGACGCCGAACAGGCGGTTCATGCGCGCCATGGTGATCGGGTTGTGCGTTACCGTGACGAAGCGCGTCTCGGTCGCCTTCACCATGTCGTGCAGGAGATCGCAGAAGCGCTCGACGTTGTGATCGTCGAGCGGTGCGTCCACCTCGTCGAGCACGCAGATCGGCGCCGGGTTGGTGAGGAACACGGCAAAGATCAGCGCCAGCGCCGTCAGCGCCTGCTCGCCGCCCGACAGCAGCGACAGCGTCTGCGGCTTCTTGCCCGGCGGCCGCGCCATGATTTCCAGGCCGGCCTCCAGCGGGTCCTCGGCCTCGATGAGCTGCAGCTCGGCGGCGCCGCCGCCGAACAGGTTGGTGAACAGTTGCTGGAAATGGCCGTTGACCACGTGGAACGAGGCGAGCAGCCGCTCGCGCGCTTCGCGGTTGAGGCTCTGGATGCCGTGGCGCAGCCGCTTGATCGCCTCCACCAGGTCGTCGCGCTCCTTGGTGAGGCTGGCGTGCTGCGTCTCCACTTCGCGCAGCTCCTCCTCGGCGCGCAGGTTGACGGCGCCGAGGCGCTCGCGCTCGCGCCGCCAGCGGTCGAGGTTGCTCTCGACCTCGGCGATGTCGGGCAGCGGCGCGCCGGGTTTCATCTCGGCGAGCTGCGGCACCGCTTCGGGCGCGACCTCGAGCACGTCGCGGATCTCGCGCGCCACGTCCTCGCGGTGGCGCTTGGTTCCTGCGAACCGCTCCTCGTTGCGGGCGGCTTCCGTGCGCGCATCGGCCAGCGCCTCGAGCGCCATGCGCGCCGCCTTGTCGGCCTCGGCGAGGCCCGTCTCGCCTTCGGCCAGGCGGTCGCCGGCGGCGCGGCGCTCGGCTTCCGCCGCTTCGATCTCGGCGATCAGCGACGTGCGCTTCTCGGCAAAGGTCGCCGGCGCGTTTTCCAGCTCCGAACGCTCGGCCTGGGTCTCGGCGCGGCGGGTGTCCAGCGTCGCCAACTGCGCCTCGGCGCCGCTGCGGCGCTCGCTCCATTGCTGCCGCTCGGCGGCGATCGCGGCGCGGCGGCGCTCGGAAAGCTCCGCCTCGCGCGCCAGCGTCTGCGCCTGGCCGCGCACGTCGGCGAGGGTGGCGCGCCGCTCGCTCACCTGGTTGCGCACCTCGGCCAGCTCCGCCTCGACCGCGGCGGC
>DATFWC010000108.1:0-3035 GCA_035259885.1 Xanthobacteraceae bacterium | reverse complement strand
TTTGGCGCTATGGTGCCGCCATCGGCCGGCTCGCGCCGGGGGCGGCGGGCGGCACGGCCCAGACCAGAGGAGACGTCATGAAGCACTGGATTCTTGCAGGAGCCGCCGCTGCCGCGTTGGCGCTGATGGGGCCCGCCCAGGCGCAGCAACCCATCGTGATCAAGTTCAGCCACGTGGTCGCTCAGGACACGCCGAAGGGCAAAGGCGCGCTCAAGTTCCAGGAACTGGCCGAGAAGTACACGAACGGCAAGGTGAAGGTCGAGGTCTACCCCAACTCCACCCTCTACAAGGACAAGGAGGAGCTGGAGGCGCTGCAGCTCGGCGCCGTGCAGATGCTGGCGCCGTCGAACTCCAAGTTCGGCCCCATCGGCATCAAGGAATTCGAGGTGTTCGACCTGCCGTTCATCCTGCCCGACAAGGTCACGCTGCGCCGCGTCACCGACGGCCCGTTCGGCAAGAAGCTGCTCAAGCTGCTCGAGCCCAAGGGCATGGTCGGCCTGGCCTACTGGGACAACGGGTTCAAGCTGATGAGCGCCAACAAGCCGCTGCGCGAGCCCGAGGATTTCAAAGGGCTGAAATTCCGCATCCAGTCGTCCAAGGTGCTGGAGGCGCAGATGCGCGCGCTCGGCGCCATCCCGCAGATCATGGCGTTCTCGGAAGTCTACCAGGCGCTGCAGACCGGCGTGGTGGACGGCCAGGAGAATACGCCGTCCAACATGTACACCCAGAAAATGCACGAGGTGCAGAAGTACACCACGCTCTCCGACCACGGCTATATCGGCTACGTGGTAGTGGTGAACAAGAAGTTCTGGGACGGGCTGCCGGCCGACGTGAAGCCCAGCCTCGAGCGCGCCATGGCGGAAGCGACGAAGTACTCCAACGAGATCTCGCAGACTGAGAACGACGAGGCGCTGGAGGAGATGAAGAAGTCCGGCAAGACCCAGTTCATCACGCTTACCGCCGAGCAGAAGACGCGCTGGAAGCAGGCGCTGATGCCGCTCTACACCGAGATGGCCTCGCGCGTCGGCAAGGGCGTTATCGACGACTTCGAGAAGGCCGCCAAGGCCACCGGCACGAATTGATCGTCACGTAGACGCTGCGACATAGTCCACCTCTCCCCGCGTGCGGGGAGAGGTCGGATTCCAAGCGCAGCGAAGGGATCCGGGTGAGGGGGCATTTCCACGATTCTGACCCTGTGGATTCGCCCCCTCACCCGATTTGCTTCGCTTCGCTCGCAAATCGACCTCTCCCCGCACGCGGGGCGAGGTGGAGCAAGCGGCTTGCACGTCGCTCAACTGGTCTCCCCAGCCCCATGACCCAGCGCCCGTCCCGCGATCGCCTGGAGCAGGCGCTCGACCGCATCGCCGATCCGGCCGGGGAGGGGACGCGCGCCTGCCTCACGGTCTATGCCGAAGCCGCGCGGGCGGCGGCCGACGCCGCCGATGCGCGCCGGCGTGCCGGCATCACGCTCGGGCCCCTCGACGGCGCCATCGTCAGCATCAAGGACCTGTTCGATGTTGCCGGCGAGGTGACGCGGGCCGGCTCGAAAGTGCTGGCCGAGGAGGGAGCGCTCGCCGCCGCCGACGCGCCGGTCGTGCGCCGCCTGCGCGCCGCCGGCGCCGTCATCGTCGCCAAGACCAACATGACGGAGTTCGCGTTTTCCGGCATCGGCATCAATCCGCATTATGGTACGCCGGGCAATCCGGCCGACCGTGCGCGCGTGCCCGGTGGCTCGACGTCGGGCGGCGCCGTGGCGGTGGCCGATGCCATGTGCGACATCGCCATCGGCACCGATACCGGCGGCTCGACGCGCATTCCGGCGGCGCTGTGCGGCATCGTCGGCTTCAAGCCGAGCAAGCTCCGCATCCCGACCGAGGGCGCCTTCCCGCTCTCCTATACGCTCGACTCGGTGGGCCCGATGGCGCGCACGGTGGCCGATTGCGCGCGCGCCGACGCCGTCATGGCGGCGGAGGTCGCGGCGGCCGATCCGGCGCCCGATCGCGAGCCCTTGCGGCTCGCCGGCCTGCGGCTCGGCGCCGCCCAGGGCCTGCCGCTCAAGGATCTGGACGCCACCGTGTCGAGCCGCTTTGCCGCCGCGCTGGCCGGCCTGGACAAGGCGGGCGTCCGGCTGAGCGAGGAGCAGCTTTCGCTGTTCGAGGATCTGCTGCAGGCCAACCTCAAGGGCGGCTTCTCGCCGCCCGAGGCCTACGCGATCCACCGCGAGCGCCTCAAGCGGCGGGGCGGCGACGTCGATCAGAACGTGCGCGCCCGCATCGAACGCGGGCGCGAAATGTCGGCGTCGGACTATGTGGAGCTCGCCCGGGTGCGGACGCGGCTGGTGCAGGCGATGGACGCGCGCCTCGCCGACCTCGACGCGCTGGTCATGCCCACTACGCCCATCGTGGCACCGAAGATGAGCGAGGTGGCCACGCCCGAAACCTTCATGCCGAAAAATTTCCTGCTCCTGCGCAACACCGCGACCGTCAACTTCTTCGACCTCTGCGCCGTCTCGCTGCCGCTGCCGCGCCGGGACGGCCTCCCCGTGGGCCTGATGCTGGTGGGCCGCAACGGGCACGATCGCCACCTTCTGCGGATCGCCGCCGCGGTGGAGCAGCATCTGTCCGCTTGAGATCCCGGACGATTGCAACGTCACGCCTGCGGCGGCCGGCGCGGGCGCGACGGCTTGACAACATCGGCTGCGGTGCAATCATTGCCTGGGACAACAATCGTCTCGCACAACAATAGGCTCGACGATGGCCAGGCGACGCGAGGCATCGCATGCACGCGGCATTGAGCCCGCCCCGCGGGCCGCCCGGGCGGCCGGCGGCCGCGCGGCGCGCGAGACGCGGCGGTCGGTCGATCTTGGCATGCTGCACGATCGCCTCGGCTATTTTGTGCGGCGCCTGCAGGTGTGGATTTTCCAGGACTTCATGCGGACGCTTCAGAGCGTGCAGATACGTCCGGCACAGTATTCTGTGCTGGCGCTGATCGACGCGAATTCCGGATTGTCCCAGTCGGATGTTGCCGACGCGCTC
>DATFWC010000107.1:0-8726 GCA_035259885.1 Xanthobacteraceae bacterium | reverse complement strand
CGCGTCGTTGACGGCGTTCATCACCGCGGCCAGCGCGCCGACCGTGCCGGACTCGCCGGCGCCCTTGACGCCGAGCGGGTTGGTCTTGGTCGGCACCTCGTTCTCGCCGAGCTCGAAGGCGCAGAAATTGCGCGCGCGTGGCATGGCGTAATCCATGAATGAGCCCGACAGGAGCTGGCCCGAGGCGTCGTAGGACACGTTCTCCATCAGGGCCTGGCCGATGCCCTGGACGATGCCGCCGTGCAGCTGGCCCTCGACCAACAGCGGGTTGACCATGTGGCCGACGTCGTCCACCGCCGCGTAGCGCACGAGCTCGACGGTGCCGGTGTCGACATCGACCTCGACCTCGGCGATGTGGCAGCCGTTGGGAAAGGTGCGCTGGCCACCATCGAAAGTGCCGGTCTCGAACAGGCCGGGCTCCATGCCCCTGGGCAGTTTTGCCGGCACGAAAGCGGTGCGCGCCACGTCGGCAAGCCCCACCGCCTGGTCGGTGCCGGCCACCACGAATTTCCCGTCGGCAAATTCGATGTCGCCCTCGCCCGCCTCCAGCATGTGCGCCGCCAGCCGCCGCCCCTTGGCGATGATCTTTTCCGCCGCCATCAGCATGGCGGTGCCGCCGCACGCGGTCGAGCGCGAGCCGAAGGTGCCGGTGCCGATCATGACGTCGTCGGTGTCGCCGTAGTGGAAGCGGATGCGGCCGGGCGCGATGCCGAGCTTGTCGGAGATGATCTGGCGGAACGTGGTCTGGTGACCCTGGCCGTGGTCGTGGGTGCCGACCGACACCGTCACGCTCCCAGTGGGATCGAAGCGGATCTCGGCATGCTCGATGAGGCCGGCATTCGACGCCTCCACCGTATTCGAGAGGCCGACGCCCAGAAACTTGCCGCGCTGGCGTGCGGCCGCGCGACGCGACGCCACGCCGTCCCAGTCGACGTGACGGATGCAGTCCTCGAGATTCCTTGCGAAGTCGCCGCAGTCGTAGGTGTAGACCAGCGCCGTCTTGAACGGCATGGCGGCGGCCGGAATGGTGTTGCGGCGGCGCAGCTCGGCGCGATCGACGTCGAGCTTGCGCGCCGCGAGATCGACCAGGGTCTCGATCACGTAGGCCGCCTCGGGGCGGCCGGCGCCGCGATACGGGCCGGTCATCATGGTGTTGGTCATCACGGCGGTGGTTTCTGCGTGCATGGCCGGCGTCGTGTAGGTGCCGGCGAGCACGCCGATATTGTTGGTGGCCGGGCCGGCGGCGCGGTCGGACGTGTGATAGGCGCCGATGTTGACCAGGGTGCGGGAGCGCAGCGCGAGGAATTTTCCCTCGGCGTCGAGCGCCAGCTCGGCCTCGGTGACGTTGTCGCGGCAGTGCTCGTCCGACATGAGCCCCTCGCCGCGCTCGGAGATCCATTTCACCGGCCGGCGCAGCAGGCGGGCCGCCAGCACCGCCAGCGCGTATTCCGGATAGAGGCCGCCCTTCATGCCGAAGCCGCCGCCGACGTTCTCCGAGATCACGCGGAAGCGGGTCTCGGGGAGCTCAAAAATGTCGGTCGCCAGGAGGCGGCGGATCGTGTGCGGCCCCTGCACGGTGCAGCGCAGGGTGTGGCGGTCCTCGCGCGCGTCGTAGTCGGCGAGGCAGCCGCGCGGCTCGAGCGAGTTGGTGGTGAGCCGGTTGATCACCATGTGGTGGCGCACCACGTGCGCGGCGGCGGCGAACGCCGCCTCGACGGTGGCCTTGTTGCCGACCTCGTGGGTGAACGCCTCGTTGTCGGGGCACTGCGGCCACACCGCCGGGGCGCCCGGCTGCACCGCCTCGGCCGCGGACACCACGGCCGGCAGCGGCTCGTAGTCGACCGCAATGGCTTCCGCCGCGTCCTTGGCCTGGTGCAGCGTGTCGGCGACCACGAAGGCGACCGGATCGCCGATATAGCGGACGTGCTCGTGGGCGAGCAGCGGCTGCGGCCCGATGAAGGCGGGCGCGCCGTCGCGGCGTTTGCGCGGATATTTTGGCCGCTGCATGCCGAGCGCGCGGACCTCGGCGTCTTGCCCGGTGAGGACCAGGTGGACGCCGGGCATTTTTTTCGCCTCCGCTGCGTCGACCGCGCGGACGCGCGCGTGCGCGTGCGGCGAGCGCAGCACATAGGCGCGCAGCAGACCTGGCGCCGTCACGTCGTCGACGTAGCGGCCCTGCCCGCGCAGGAGATACGGGTCCTCCTCGCGTGGGACCGCCTGGCCGATGCCGAATTCACCCATGGTGCAATCCTTCGTCGCAACAATCGACCTGCACGCCGGCATCAAGCCGGCCCCGTGCCCGATCTTTCAGCGCTTGATGATTGGTTAGCCGTCGGCGGGACCAAGCTGATACTCGACGCCTGCCGTATAGGGCAAGATGGCGGGCGAGGCCTCGGGCGCGTCATGGTTGCAGGTCCCGATGACGCCACTCGCGCCACCTCCCCTGTACCCCATCCACAGGTGATCAGGCGGGATGCGTTGCAATGGCCAGCGCGTCGCCACAATTCGATGGTTTCCTACCAAGAATCGCCTCAGGTGAGGAGCACCACTGCGCCTGCGGAGGACTTTGCCCGGATGCAAGGCTCGAGCGCTCAGCAGCTTCAACAACGTCGACCACAACCTGGCACGCTACATGCTCTGTTCGCGTTGCTCGTGATGGTGGTGATCATGTGCGCATCCATCGCGTGGGGACTGGCCACATTGGATTGCCCCACTGGCAAGGACCGATGGGGGGCCTGTAACCCGCCTGCGCATTCCCAAGAGACTGCAGAATTCGTCAGGCGGCTGCTCATGTCACGGTGAGAGTCCAGGCCGAGGTACTTGCGCTCCGGATCGGCCCGCTTGCGCGGGCCGTCCGGGATGACAACCGAATTCCGGGATGACCGCCGCGTGGGCGCTACGCCGCCGCCACGCTCGACAGGAACTCGTCGACAGAGCCGCGCAGCGCGTTGGAGCGGCTGGAGAAGTAGTCGGCCGCCTCGATCACTTCCATGGCGGCGGTGTTGGTCTCGCCGATCGCCTTGGTGGTCCCGGCCACGTTGGTGGCGACGTTCTGCGTCGCCGCCGCGGCGTACTGGATGTTGCGGGCAATCTCGCCGGTGGCGGCGCCCTGCTCGTGGATGGCGGCGGCGATCGCGCCAGTCAGTTCCTTGATCTCGGCCATCACCGACGAGATGGCGCCGATCTTGTCGACGGCGCTGTTGGTGGAGGCCTGCACGGTGGAAATCTGCGCGCTGATCTCCTCGGTCGCCTTGGCAGTCTGATTGGCCAGCGCCTTGACCTCTGAGGCGACCACCGCGAAGCCGCGACCGGCCTCGCCGGCGCGCGCCGCCTCGATGGTGGCGTTGAGGGCGAGCAGGTTGGTCTGCTCGGCGATGGCGCGGATCAGGCTGACCACGGCATCGATGCGCTTGGCCGATTCGGCGAGGCCGAGCACGGTGTCGTTGGCGATCGCCGCCTCGCCGGTGGCGTGCTCGACCACGCTCTTGGCCTGCTGCAGCTGGGTCGCGATGTTCTGCACCGAAGCGCCGAGTTCCTCGGCGGCGGCCGCCACGGTGGCGACGTTGTCGGAGGTAGCGCGCGCAGCCTCCGCCGCCTCGTTGGCCTTGCCGTCGGCCTCGCTGGCGATGGAGGAGAGCGATTGCGCCGTCACGTTCATGCGCTCGCCCATGGTCTCCAGCATCGTGCCGACGCCGTCGCGGAACTGGGCGATCTGCTCTTCCATCTGCTGGCGGCGGACGACCTGGGCGGCGTGCTCGCGCTCCTTCGCGTCGGCGACCGCGTGCTCCTTGTCGCGCTGGTCGCGCAGCGCGTTCTGCATCTGCCCGAGCGAGACCAGGAGGCGGCCGAACTCGTCGCGGCGCTTGCTCATCATCTCCTGCGACAGGTCGCCGGCGGCAATGCGCTCGGAGAACTCCATGGCGCGGCGCAGCGGCCGCGTGAACGAATAGGCGATGCCGAGCGACAGCACGACCGCGATCACGCCGGTCGCGCCGGCCAGGATGATCAGGTTGCGCCGCGACGCCACGACGCTCGCTTCGGCGGCAGAGCGGAACTCGAAGCCATAGGCGCTGGCGTCCTCCACCACCTGGTCGAGCACCTCGGCGACGGCGTCGGCCTTGTCCATCAGGGGGGTGAGCACGGCCGCCTCGGCCGCGCCCTTGGCCTTGCCCTTGATGGCGACCAAGGCCACCTGCGACCAGTCCTGCCCCAGGCTCTGCGCCTTCCTCAGGCTGTCATGCGATTGCGCTTTGCCCAGGCGGTCGCCGACGACCTTGAGCTCCTCGATCACGTCCTTCATGGCGGCGTTGAAGGCGTCGATATTGGCCTTGGGCGCGGCCTCCGGCGACATCAGGCCGCGCTCAATGGCGGCGCGCGCCTCATTGAAGCGCACCTGCGCGGCGCGCGCCGAGCTGGTGGCCATGAAGGCGTGATCGTAGAGCTGCACGACCTGGTTGCCGGCGTCGGTAATGGCGCGGATGCCATAGAGCGCGACGCCCGCCGCCAGCACCAGCACGATGCTGAACCCCAGGAACAGTTTGTAGCGGATCGACATGGCTCTGGCCTTTCAATGCCTTCATCGCCGTCCGCATGGAACGGCCGGCGGATGGTGTCGCCGGCCGGTCTTTGTCAGCGCGATGTGCCGATGGTCGTTATCGATCGATCGATGTCGCCGTACGGATGGGGGCAACGGGAGCGGCGTGGACGCGGCGCTGGGGAATGGCGGTCGAACGCTGCGGCGCGCTCGCGGCGGGCTCCGCCGCGACCGCCGCGACGGTGGCGCGGGCGGTGGCGTCGGCGATCAGCTTGTCGATGGCGGCAGCGGCGGCGTTGGCCTTGGCCGCGAGGGCCGTGGGCATCGGCAAGTCGACCACGCCCTCGGCCGGCGGATTGACAACCTTCGAGCCGGACCTGTGCCAGTCCTGCGCCAGGTCGACGGCCTTCTTGACCGCGTCGGCCGACGGGCTGATCTGCTCGAGCGCCTTCAGCTCCGTGCGCATGCCGTGCATCGCGACTTCGAGGGCGATGATGTTCGTGGTCGGCGTCAGGTCGGGAAGCATCAGCGCCCGGTCCATGGCGATGCGGGCTTCGAGGAACCGCGTGCGCGCGGCGCGGGCGCGGTTCGCCGCCGGGTCGGCCTGGACGGCTGCGGCAGCGCGCGCGGCGGCCTTTTCTTCCGCCGCCCTGGTTTCGGCAGCCCTGGCCTTCGCCGCCATGGCTTCGGCCGCCGCCGCTTCGGCGGCCTTGGCCGCCGCCTTGGCTTCCGCCGCCTTGGCTTCCGCGGCCTTCGCCTCGGCGATCCTGGCGGCGGCCTTGGCCTCGGCGGCCTTCGCCTCGGCGGCCTTGGCCGCCGCCTTGGCATCGATGGCCTTGGCCGCGGCCGGCGCGGCTGGCGCGGCCGGGGCCGGCGTGGCCTTGGCGAGCCTGGGCTTGGCCGTGGGAGCGGCCGGGGTGGACGCTTGCGCATAGTGCGCCGGCATGTCGGCGGCCTGCGCGCTCACGGCGGTGGAGGTGGCGAGGGCCAGCGTGAGCACGAGCCCGGAGCTCAGGACGGATTGGCGGCAGGTGGACATGGCGGAATCCCTTGGCGGCTTAGTCGGTGACCGTGACGGACATTTTCATGCGCGGGTGAATGGCGCACAGGACGGCGACTTCGCCGGCATTGCCCAGCGTCACGTTCGACGAGGCGCCGGGCGCCTGCGAGCCGAGATTGAACTCGTTGCCGGCCGTGCTGGACATGATGTTGTGGGCGATGTTGTCGTCGTTGACGAACGTGAGCGTGTCGCCCTTCTTGACCGTGACGGCGCTCTCGGAGAACGCCCGTCCCTTCTGCGAGATCGTCTTCTCCGCCGCGAACGCGACGACCGATCCGCTGACAAACGCGGCCACAAGGGCGACTGTCATCAGTTTCATGTGCCTCTCTCCTGGAGCAGCTTGCAGTGCATGCGGCTGTTAGCGCGGCAGCACCGGAACGGTGGTGGGATCCATGTTGCTGGTGAGCGTCTTCATGAACGCGACCAGATCGGCCTTCTCCTGGGCCGACAAGGCGAGCGGCT
This sequence comes from Xanthobacteraceae bacterium, assembly GCA_035259885.1. Classification (GTDB taxonomy): domain Bacteria; phylum Pseudomonadota; class Alphaproteobacteria; order Rhizobiales; family Xanthobacteraceae; genus DATFWC01. Next base: position 2,670 of record DATFWC010000107.1, on the reverse strand, counting down.
TGATCAGCTCGGACCGGCTCGGCCTCTCGACGCCGGCGGTGTTGTAGTGCTCGATCACGGCCTCGAGGGTGGCCACGGAGCCGTCGTGCATGTAGGGGCCGCGACGCGTGATCTCGCGCAGGCCGGGCGTCTTGAACGCCTGCTGCATCTTGACGATGGCCGGCAGGAACTTGCCGCGGCCGACGTCGGCGTCAGACAGGCCGATGTCGTGGAAGCTGTCGTCGGTGAAGTTCCAGCCGCTGTGGCAGTTCTGGCAGCCGCCCTTGTTGTTGAACAGGACGAAGCCGCGCTTGGCCTCTTCCGGGATCGCCCGCTCGTCGCCCTCGATCCAGGCGTCGAACGGCGCGCGGCCCGACACCACGGTGCGCTCATAGGTCGCAATCGCCTTGGCGATGTTGTCCGGCGTCATGCCGTCCTTGGGAAAGGCGGCCTTGAACAGGGGCTGGTATTCCGGAATGGCCTTGAGCTTGGCCAGGAGCTGGTCGATCGGCAGGTTCATCTCGACGTCGGCGCGGATCGGCCCGAGCGCCTGCTCCTCGAGTGAGCCGGCGCGGCCGTCCCACATGAAGATTTCGCCGAACGCGGCGTTGACGATGGTCGGCGAGCGGCGGCCGAGCTGCTTCATGTTGTGGCCGATGCCGCGCGGCTGGCCGTCGCCCCAGCCATAGGCCGGGCTGTGGCAGGCCGCGCAGGACAGGAGGTTGGCGGCGGAGAGGCGCGTATCGAAGTAGAGCTTCTTGCCGAGGGTCGCCTTCTCGACCGTGTAGGGATTGTCCTTCGGGAACGGGATCGTCTCCGGCCGGCGATACTGCGCCTTGAGCTCGGCGAGCGACGCCGGCGCGCTGCGCGGCACGGCCCCGGTGGTCGGCTCGGCGGCCTGGAGGCGCGGCGCGGCGACGGCCGTCATCGCCGTAAAGGCAGTCGCCAGCGTGAGCACAATACGAGAAGAGCAGCGCATAGTTTTCCCCTGCGGAATCCACACGGGATTTGCGCCCAACCCGATTAAGGTTCAGTAAATCTTAGGGCTATTACGTATGAAGCGTAACGTATTGAATCAAATTGCATAATACCGGACGGCAACCATTTGGCGACAGGCCCGGTGAAACACAATTCTTAGCTGGGAGTGCTTAGCGGCCGGTGGCGGTGATATGATTGCGCTTCCGCCCCGGAGGACAGACGTCATGAACAAGCCCCTTCCGTCGACCGTGACGCCGGCCGGCGTTTCCGCCGCCGAATGGCAGGCGCGCATCGACTTGGCCGCGGCCTACCGCCTGATCGCGCACTATGGCTGGGACGACCTCATCTACAATCACAGCTCCATGCGCGTGCCGGACGAGGAGCGCAAGTTCCTGATCAAGCGCCACGAGCTGCTCTACACCGAGGTCACGGCATCGAACCTGGTGAAGGTCAGCATGGACGACGACCTCGACGAGCAGGCGGGGGTCAACCGCCCGGGCTTCACGCTGCACGGCGGCGTGCTGTCGGCGCGGCCGGACGTCAACTGCGCGGTGCACGTGCACACCGAGCTCGGCATGGCGCTGGCCGGCCTCAAGCACGGGCTGCGCATGGTGTCGCAGCCGGCGATCCGCTTCTACAACCGCGTGGGCTATCACCCGTATGAAGGCATCACGGAGGATTTTGACGAACGCGCCCGCATCAACGCCGCGCTTGGCCAGAACCGCGCCCTCATCATGCACAACCATGGCCTGCTCACCCTGGGCAAGACGGTGCGCGAGGCCTTCGTGCTGATGAAGTACCTGCTCGAGGCGGCGAACATCCAGCTCAGGATGGAGGCGACGTGTCGCGACCTGATCGAGATCCCGCCGCACATCTGCGAGAAGACCGCCCGGCAGTACGAGAAGCACGACAGCGGCCGCGGCTCGGCCGACTGGCCCGCTTTCCTGCGCCTGCTCGACGGCATCGATCCGGGATACCGGAGCTGAAATAGCAAGCGACGCGGCAGCCGCTTGCTCCCCCTCTCCCCGCGTGCGGGGAGAGGGGGAGCGTGTTGCACCGCCTTTGCTCACACCAACGGTCGCGGCGCGCTGCACCGAATCCGGGACACGCGGCTATTGCGTTTCGGTGAATCCTTCCACCAGTACCAGCTCGTTGATGTTGTCGGAGTCGCGGCGGAATTTCGCCGCCGCCTGGTATTCGGGTGAATGGAAATACGCCTTGGCGGCGTCGACGCTCTCAAACTCCTGCACCACGAAGCGCTCGTAGATGGTCTCGCCTTCGAGCACCTCGTAGCGGCCGCCGCGCGCCAGCACTCTTCGGGGAAACTTGTGCCACACCGCCCGCGCGGCGTCGTTGTATTTTTTGTATTCGACCGGATCGATAATCTTTGCGCGCGCCAACCAATATGCCGGCATGTGGTTTCTCCTGTGGTGAACTCCGTAGGGTGGGCAAAGGCGCGGAAACACCACGCTATCAGCATATGTTGCAGGTCGATCGCGCCGTGCCCACGCGTCTTTCTGCGAGGCCGCACGCGTGGGCACGGCGCGCCATGAATCGCTGGCGCGGTTGAAAGGCCGTGCCGGCGCGCCTTTGCCCACCCTACGGCGCACACCACAGGCCGCCGGCGTCAAATCCGGTTCCCGGCGCTCCAGGTCCAGAAGTCGCGGCCTTCCTCGCGCACGAAGCGGGCGAGCACCATGTTGTGCACTTCCG
>DATFWC010000106.1:0-2016 GCA_035259885.1 Xanthobacteraceae bacterium | reverse complement strand
CTGCCGCGTTGCCAGCGCAGTTGGCAGCGCCGCCCAACGCTGCCATCGGGGGCGAACTGCAGGGTGAATTCGTAGGGCGCCGGCTCGCGCACCAGCAGGACCAGCCGGGCGCCGACGTCGGACATGTCCTTCAGCACGCAGGGCTGTACGCGCGAGCCTGGTCCGAAATCGACCCAGACCCGCTGGCCAATCTGCCGTCGCTTGGCCCTGCGCTTTTCAACCGGCATGCGCTCAAGCGTCCTGACGGGCTGTGCACACAGGCCTTGGATATCCTCGGCGCGACGGGGCCGATCCGTTCCTGCGACCGCGAGAGATATCGGTGAAATGTAAAGGGTTTGCCGAAAACACCGCGGAAAAATACGGCCCCGCCGGTAACCATCGCATAACGACGCGTCGAGGTATTTTGGCACCGGGGGCGATGAAAACGGTGGGCTCGGCGCGTGTCGCCGATGCCCACCGGTCACGAACGGGGCGTCGCCGCGCTACACCAGCTTCACATTCTTCAGCGGCAATGTCCGCACCGGCTTGCCGGTTGCGGCATAGATGGCGTTGAGCACCGCCGGCGCCACCACGCAGATGGTGGGTTCGCCGACACCGCCCCAGAAGTCATGCGACGGCACGATCACGGTCTCGACCTTGGGCATCTCGGCCAGCCGCATGATCTCGTAGGTGTCGAAGTTCACCTCCGCAATGCGCCCGTTCTTGACGTTGTTTTCGCCATACAGCGTTGCGCTCAGGCCGTAGGCGACCGAGCCTTCGATCTGCGCGGCGATCTGGTCGGGGTTGACCGCATGGCCGCAGTCGAGCGCCAGCACCATGCGGTGGACCTTGAGCTTGCCCTCGGGACTGACCGAGACCTCGGCGGTCGCCGCCGAGTAGCTGCCGTAGCCCATGAACTGCGCGATGCCGCGATGAACGCCGGGCGGCAGCGGCTTGCCCCAGTCACCTTTCTCCGCCACCGCGTTGAGCACTGCCAGGTGCTTGGGATGCTTGGCCATCAGGGCGCGGCGGAACTCGAGCGAATCCTTGCCGGCCGCCCGCGCCACCTCCTCGATGAAGCACTCCATGTAGACGCCGTTCTGGTTGGTATTGACGCCGCGCCACGGCCCGACCGGAACGTGCGTGTTGCGCATCGCATATTCGATGAGCAAGTTATCGACCGTGTAGCCCAGCTGCGCGTCACCCGGCTCCTCCCACCAGCCCTGCAGCTGGCGGCGGTCCTTGCCGTTGACGATGCCGGTCGGGTTCAAGGTCGCGTTGATCGACTGGCCGGACAGCCGGACATGCAGGCCGACCAGCTTGCCGTCGGCGTCGAGGCCGGCGGAGAGCCGGCACTGCGAGATCGGTCGGTAGAAATCGTGCGCCATGTCCTCCTCGCGGCTCCAGATCAGCTTGATCGGGACGCCGGGGAATTCCTTGCCGATGACCACGGCCTGGCGGACATAGTCCTGCGTGCCGCCGCGCCGGCCGAAGCCGCCGCCGAGGTCGTGCTTGAACACTTCGCACTTGGCGAGCGGCACGCCGGAGACCTCCGACAGCGCCGCGAGCGAGGCCTCGGCATTCTGCGTCGGCACCCACACTTCGGCGCGGTCCGGCGAGATCCGCACCGTGCAGTTCATGGTCTCCATGCAGGCATGCGCCAGGAACGGCGTGCCGTAGGTCGCCTCGACCTTTTTCGCTGCGCCGGCGATCGCTGCGAGAGCGTCGCCACTGCGCCGTTCGCCGTTGGTGACGCTGGCCGTCAGGCCCTCCTTGAGATGCTCGGCGATGGTGGCGCTCGACTGCACAGCGTTCGTGCCTTCGTCCCACACGATGGGCAGGGCGTCGAGCGCGGTCTTGGCGCGCCACCAGGTGTCGGCAACCACGGCGACCGTAGTGTCGTTCACCTTGACGATGCGGCGGACGCCCGGACGGTCCTTGATCTTGCTCTCGTCATAGCTCACGAGCTTGCCGCCGAACACCGGGCAATCCTTGATGGCGGCGCACAGCATGCCGGGCAGCTTCACGTCGATCGCG
>DATFWC010000105.1:0-16017 GCA_035259885.1 Xanthobacteraceae bacterium | reverse complement strand
CTCCTGTTCCCGCGTCAGCGACTCGATCGAGACCTCCAGGTAGCGCGGCACCAGCATCTGCATGCTGTCGCCATAGAACCGGATGAGCTGGCGCAGGAACGTGATCGGCAGCAGGTTCTGGCCACCTTCCTTGTTCTCCTGTTCGAAAATGATCTGGGTCAGGACCGAGCGGGTGATGTCGTCGCCGGTCTTGGCGTCGTAGACGACGAAATCCTCGCCATCCTTCACCATGGCGGCGAGGTCCTCGAGCGTCACGTAGCTGCTGGTCCCGGTATTGTAGAGCCTGCGGTTGGCGTATTTCTTGATAGTGACCGGTTCTGCGGACTTGGCCATGTCGATCGTGTCGGTTCGGACCCCGCCGCCAAAATAAGCACTTTCCTTACCCGGGAGCCACCGTTTTGTGACAGGGGCAGCCCCTGAGCCGGATCAATGCGGGTTCCATCGCAGATCACGGCTCATGAGGAGGCACTAGCATCCGGGACGCATGCGGGTTACGTAAATCGGAAACCAGGCGGGTGGCTCCGTTCCGGAACAGAGGAGTTTTCACAATGAAAGACGGTATCGTCATTGTCAGCGCCGCGCGCACCCCGGTCGGAAGCTTCAATGGGGCGTTTGCCAACCTGCCGGCGCACGACCTCGGCAAGGTAGCGATCAAGGCCGCCATGGAGCGGGCCGGCGTCGAGCCGGCGCGGGTCCATGAAGTCATCATGGGGCAGATCCTGTCGGCCGGCGAGGGACAGAACCCGGCGCGCCAGGCTTCGATCGCGGCCGGCATCCCGGTCGAGAGCCCGGCTTGGGGGATCAACCAGCTGTGCGGATCGGGGCTGCGCGCGGTCGCGCTCGGCTACCAGCAGATCCTGCAGGGCGATTGCGACATCGTGGTCGCCGGCGGCCAGGAATCCATGAGCATGGCTCCGCACTGCGCGCACCTTCGCGGCGGCGTGAAGATGGGCAACTACGAGATGATCGACACGATGATCAAGGACGGCCTGTGGGACGCGTTCAACGGCTACCACATGGGCAACACGGCGGAGAACGTCGCCAAGCAATGGCAGATCACGCGCCAGCAGCAGGACGAGTTTGCCGTGGCGTCGCAGAACAAGGCGGAAGCCGCGCAGAAGGCGGGCAAGTTCAAGGACGAGATCGCGCCCGTCACCATCAAGTCGCGCAAGGGCGACATCGTGGTCGATGCCGACGAATATCCCAAGCACGGCACCACGATGGAAGGCATCGCCAAACTGCGGCCGGCCTTCGACAAGGAGGGCACGGTGACGGCCGCCAACGCCTCGGGCATCAATGACGGCGCCGCCGCCGTGGTGCTGATGAAGGCGAGCGACGCGGCCAAGCTCGGCAAGACGCCGCTCGCCCGCATCGTCTCGTGGGCGCATGCCGGCGTCGATCCCGCCATCATGGGCACGGGGCCGATCCCGGCCTCGCGCGCCGCGCTCAAGAAGGCCGGCTGGAAGATCGACGATCTCGACCTGGTGGAAGCCAACGAGGCGTTCGCCGCCCAGGCCTGCGCCGTCAACAAGGACCTCGGCTGGGATCCCTCCAAGGTCAACGTGAACGGCGGCGCCATTGCCCTCGGCCATCCGATCGGCGCCTCGGGTGCGCGCGTGCTGGTGACACTTCTGCACGAGATGCAGCGGCGCAATGCCAAGAAGGGCTTGGCGACGCTGTGTATCGGCGGCGGCATGGGCATCGCCATGTGCGTCGAGCGCTGAAGTTTCGCGCGATACAGGCGGTGGGGACATAAAAGCGGCCGGCCCGCCGCCTGCCCTTCGGCCGCGATGAGCAGGGAGGAATCAGGCCATGGCACGGGTTGCAGTGGTCAGTGGCGGGACGCGCGGCATCGGGGCGGCGATCTCGAAGGCGCTGAAGGCAGCCGGCTACAAGGTCGCGGCGAACTTTGGCGGCAATGAAGAGGCGGCGCAGAAGTTCAAGACCGAGACTGGTATCCCGGTGTTCAAATGGGACGTCTCGTCCTACGATGCCTGTGTGGCCGGCCTCAAGCAGGTCGAGAGCGACCTTGGGCCGATCGAGGTTCTGATCAACAATGCCGGCATCACCCGCGACACCATGTTCCACCGCATGACGCCGGACCAGTGGAACGCCGTCATCAACACCAATCTCAACTCCCTGTTCAACATGTGCCGTCCGGTCATCGAGGGCATGCGCGCGCGCAAATTCGGTCGCATCATCAACATCTCCTCGGTCAACGCCCAGAAGGGCCAGATGGGCCAGTCGAACTATTCCGCCTCCAAGGCGGCAGAGATCGGCTTCACCAAGGCGCTGGCGCAGGAAAGCGCGCGCAGCGGCATCACGGTGAACGCGATCGCTCCCGGCTACATCAACACCGAGATGGTGCAGGCGGTGCCCAAGGACGTACTGGAGAAGAGCATTCTCCCGCAGATTCCCATCGGGCGCCTGGGCGAACCCGAGGAGATCGCGCGCTGCGTCGTGTTTCTCGCCTCCGACGAAGCCGGCCTCATTACCGGCTCGACGCTGACGGCGAATGGTGGCCAGGTCATGATCTGACGCGTGGACGAAGAGTCGAAAAAACTCGCGCGCCTGTGGATTCATGCCATCGTTCTCGCCGCGGCTGCTGAGACTGCCGCCGCCGCTTTCATCCCTCTGCTCACCCGGACGGCGTGGACTGGCGGGTCGGATTTCGAGGCGCTCTTCAGGACCGGCTTTCTCGCATTGGCCGGCGTCATCGGGGCAATGGCTTTGGCCATTTTCGGACTGCTCACCGGTCGCGTGCTCGATCGCAAACTTCCGGCGTTTCCGATGCGAAGCTGGATTGCAGCGCATGCCATCCTGGGCTTCGTGTATGGATCGATTCTCTTCGTGGCCTCAGCGCCGTCCGACGACCCCCCGACCGCCTCCGACAGCGTATGGTACGTGGCCGGCGGCGCCGCTCTTGGACTGATGGTCGGCTTGTTGATCGGAGGCATTCAGGCCTTCGTTCTGCGCAAGGCGGCACGCGGCTCAGTTCTGTGGGTCGGTTATTCGGCCCTGGCGGGCCTGTCCTCAGTCATCACGTTCCTGGTCGACTTCTATGGACCTCAGGCGGGAACGGCTCACGACCTCATTGCCAATGGGGCTGACTTCGTCCAAAGCGTCGTGGCGGGATGCATGCTGCTCCCTGCCCTGTTGCGCTTGCGCCCGCTCGGCGATCACCCCATTCCGTTGCTGTTCGAATGATGGCTGCTGGTGTCATGGATGCTGTGTCTCGTGTGCTCGCGCGCCGGTGGATCGATGCGATCGTGCTCAGCGCCGCCATCCAGACGGCCGCAACCACGCTCGTCATCATCCTCGGCCGGATGCTGTCGGCCGGCGATTCCGCGTCCGCGGTCTTCAACGCGATCTTCCTGTCACTGGCGGCGGTGATCACGGCGGTTGCCACGGCGTTTTTCGGATTTCTCACCGGACAGGTGTTCGAGCGCAAGCTTCCGGCCTTTCCGCTGCGCAGCTGGATCGCGATCAACGTCCTGCTGGGGCTGGTCTACGGGCCGCTCATCGGCCTGGGCGCGATGATGCCGACGGAATCCGACGCCAATCCATGGACAAGCGCGTCGCTGGCGGCCGGGTATCTGATCATGGGCGCGATCGTGAACGCCGTAGAGGGATCCGTGCAGGCGCTGATCCTGCGCAAGGTTGCCTACGGCGCCGGAACATGGATCGCCTACTGCGCGCTGGCGGGCGCCTGCTGGTTGCTGGTCATTCCAGACATCGCGGGGATTCCGCGTGAGCTGACGTCCACAGCCACCGGCTTTCTCCAGATTCTGGTCATGGGATTGATCGTGCTGCCCGCCATGCTGCGCCTGCGCCCACGCGATCGGCACACGATCCCGATGCTGTTCGAATGACGGGGCACGGCAGCGCCGCACGCTTCACGTCCGCCATGTCCAAGCTTCGCGCCACCCTGATCGGGTTCTCGGCCATCCTGATGTGGTCGTTCCTGGCGCTGCTCACGGTGGCGTCGGGGCGCGTGCCGCCGTTCCAGCTCGCCGCCATGACGTTTGCCATTTGCGGTGCCGTCGGCGCCGCAACCTGGCTGTTTCGGCGCGGCGCGGCGGCGGCGCTGCGGCAACGGCCCGAGGTATGGGCGCTCGGCGTCGGCGGATTGTTCGGCTATCACGCGCTGTATTTTTCCTCCATGCGGCTGGCGCCGCCGGCGGAAGCCGGCCTGATCAACTATTTCTGGCCACTGCTCATCGTGCTGCTGTCCGCCCTGCTGCCCAATGAGCGGCTGCGCCTCCACCATGTCGTCGGGGCGCTGCTGGGATTACTCGGCACCGTGCTGCTGTTCGCGGGCCAGGAAGCGCTGTCGCTCGCGGCCGACTCCGTTCCCGGCTATGCGGCCGCCTTCGTGGCGGCCTTCGTGTGGGCGACCTATTCGGTCCTGTCGCGCCGCTTCGCCTCGGTGCCCAGCGATGCCGTGGCCGGCTTCTGCCTAGCCACCGCCGCGCTGGCCGCGATGTGCCACGTCGCATTCGAGACCACGGTATGGCCGAGCAATGCCGGCCAGTGGCTGGCCGTGGCGGCGCTTGGCCTCGGGCCGGTGGGTGCCGCCTTCTACGCCTGGGATTTCGGCGTCAAGCGCGGCGACATCCGCGTGCTCGGCGCCGCCTCCTACGCGGCGCCGATCCTGTCGACCCTGTTCCTGGTGCTGGCCGGCTACGCGCCGCCGCGACTCTCGCTGGCGTTGGCGGCGGCGCTGATCGCTGGCGGCGGCTTGCTGGCCGCCAAGGATTTGCTGCTCAAGCCGGCGCGTCCGGCGACCAGCCCGGCGCGGCAAGCTCGAACGTCGTGAAGTCGAAGCCGGGCGCCACTGTGCAGCCCACCAGCGTCCACGCGCCGAGACTCTCCGCCGATTGCCAGGTGCCGGCCGGCACGACGGCCGGCGGCCGCTCGCCGGCGGCCAGATCGACGCCCAGGTCAATGACCGCGGTGCGCCCGCCATCGGCGATGCTCAGGGCCAGCGCCGCGCCGGCGTAATGGTGCCAGATTTCCGTCGCGTCGATGCGGTGCCAGTGAGAGCGCTCGTGGCGCGCGAGCAGGAAATAGATCGCGGTCGACACCGCGCGTCCGACCACCGCGCGCGTATCGCGAAACATCTCGCGAAAGTGCCCGCCTTCCGGGTGGGGCTTCAGATCGAACAGGCGGATGACGGCGGCGGCGCTGAGCGACATCGCGTCAGGCCGGCGGATACGCATGGCAGCGGCCCAAAAAATCCTCGACCGCGTGCTGCCCGGGTCGTCGCGCTTCGTGCAGGTAGTTCGGGCCGACGGGCGATTTGCCATAGCCGCCCGGAATGTCGAGAACGTAGGCCGGCTGGCACAAGCCGGAATAACGTCCGCGCAGCGCACGCATCAGGTCCTGGCCCTCCCTGATGGTGGTGCGGAAATGCGAGGTGCCGGGCGCAAGATCGCAATGATGGAGGTAATAGGGCTTGATGCGGCATTCCACGAAGGCGCGCATCAGGTCGCCGAGCGTCTGCGCATCGTCGTTGACGCCGCGCAGCAGCACCGTCTGGCTCAGCATCGGGATGCCGGCATCGATCAGCCTCGCGCAGGCGTCACGCGCCGGCGCGCTCAGCTCGCGCACATGGTTGGCATGCAGCACCACATAGGTTGCTTTGCCGCCGGCTTTCAGCGCACGCGCCAGCGCCGGCGTGATCCGCTCCGGATCGACCACCGGCATGCGCGTATGCACCCGCAGGATCTTGACGTGCGGGATGGCGGCGAGCCGGCTCGCCACCTCGCGCAGCCGCCGATCGGACAGCACCAGCGGGTCGCCGCCCGACAGGATGACCTCCCAGATCTCCGCCCGCCCGGCGATGTAATCCAGCGCGTCCGTCAGGGCACGCCGCGACAGCGCAGTCGGCGCTCCGACCGTCTCGCGCCGAAAGCAGAACCGGCAGTAGGTGGCGCAGATGTGCGTGAGCTTCAACAGCACGCGGTCGGGATAGCGGTGCACCACGCCTTCCACCGGCGCATGCGCCGCGTCGCCGATCGGGTCGGCGCGCTCCTCCGAGTGCGCCTCCAGCTCGGCCGCGTCGGGAACGAACTGGCGCGCGATCGCATCGGCCGGATTGTCGGGCGCGATCAGATCGGCCACGGTCGGCGTGATCGCCACCGCATAACGCGCTGCCACGCGTTCGAGGTCGGGTAATTTTTCGCGCGCGATCAACCGCGCATCGGCCAGATCGGCGGCGCCTCGAAGCGTTTTTTCCGTCACTCGCATGTCGCGTCTTCCATCTGTGTCCTGCCGACTCAATCAACGGCTCATGTCGGCCCGGGTTCGATCACCGGCGTCCATAGCACGTGTTCGATGGCGGGCGCGCCGGTCGCCAGCATCACCAGACGATCGAAGCCGAGCGCGATCCCGCTGGCTGGCGGCATCACCGCCAGCGCGGCCAAAAAATCCTCGTCGACCGGATAGCGCTCGCCATAGAGCCGCCCCTTCTCGGCCATCTGCGCCTCGAAGCGGCGGCGTTGCTCGGCCGCATCGGTGAGCTCGCCAAAGCCGTTGGCAAGCTCCACGCCGCAGGCATAGAGCTCGAAACGTTCGGCCAGGCGCGGATCGGATGTTTTCGGCCGCGCCAGCGCGGCTTCCGGCAGCGGGTAGTCGCAGAGAATGGTGGGACGGCCGAGGCCCAGTCTGGGCTCGATCCGCTCGACCAGGACCCGACTGAACAGGTCCGACCAAGTGTCGTCTGCGGCGACGCGGATGCCGACCCCCGCCACCGCGGCGGCCAGCCGGTCGCGGTCGGGGACGCCGGTGGAAAGCGTCGTCATCAGGTCGAGGCTGGCGAAGCGGGAAAAGGCCTCCGCAACAGTCACGCGTTCGGGATCGCATGCGGGATCGCAGGTGCGCCCGCGCCAGGCGAGCGAGCGCGTGCCGGCTGCTCCAGCCGCCAGCGCCAGCAGCGCGGCGCAGTCCGCCATCAGGCGTTCATAAGATTCGTTCGCCCGGTACCACTCGAGCAGCGTGAACTCGGGATGATGCAGCGGGCCGCGCTCGCGGTTGCGAAACACGCGGGCGAAGGTGAAGATTTTTTTCTCGCCCGCGGCCAGCAGCCGCTTGCAGGAAAATTCCGGCGAGGTGTGCAGGTAGAGGGGCGCAGCGGCGCCCGCCGGGCTCTGCAGCGTGGTGGCCAAGGCATGCAGGTGGGTTTCATTACCCGGCGACCGTTGCAGGATGGCGGTCTCCACCTCGACGAAGGCCTGGTCCCGAAACCATTGCCGGACGGCCCCGGTCATGCGGCCGCGCGCCAGCAGGAACGGGCGGCGATCGGCGTGCCGGGAGGGCGCCCACCAGGGTGACGCTAGGTCAGGGGAACGGTCGGGGGCAGTCATCGGGTGGCTGGCCATGGCGCGGGAAATCGCTATGTTGCGGCGCATTAGCGTTCAGAATCACCGTCCGTCGAGACCCCGGAGAACCCTGTGAAAGTCATCGCCAGCTCGCTCCGCAAGGGCAACATCGTCGAGATCGACGACAAGCTCTACGTCATTCTGGCGGCCGAGAACATTCATCCCGGCAAGGGTACGCCGGTCACCCAGCTCGACATGCGCCGGATCAGCGACGGCGTGAAAGTGTCGCAGCGCTACAAGACCACCGAGCAGGTCGAACGCGCCCACGTGGAGGACCGCGAATACCAGTTTCTCTACAGCGACGCCGACGGCGCGCATTTCATGAACATGGAGACCTACGACCAGCTCACCGTGCCGGCCGACGTGGTGGGTGACCAGGCGGCCTACCTGCAACCGGACATGAAGGTCAATCTCAGCGTCCACGAAGCCACGGTGGTGGCGATCGAGCTGCCGCAGCGCGCCGTGCTCGAGGTGGTCGAGACCGAGCCGACCGTGAAGGGCCAGACCGCATCGTCCTCCTACAAGCCGGCGGTCCTGTCCAACGGCGTGCGCACCATGGTGCCGCCGCACATCAGCACGGGCACGCGCATCGTGGTGATGACGGCCGATGGCTCGTATGTCGAACGGGCGAAGGATTGAGCTTTCTTGCGCCGTAGGGCGGGCAAAGGCGCGCTACGCTGTGCTCCCAACGTTTGATGCAATTTGGTCGCGCCGTGCCCACCCTACGGCGCGATCATCGTTAGCCTAGAGCGAGATGACTTTTCTTCGAATCGTCATCTCGCTCTAAGTCATGCTTGGAGCATGATCTTTTCCGAAAACCGGTGCCCACTTTTCGGGATCATGCTCTAGAATTTATTCTTGCGCGCGCGGATTTCAGCGAACACCTGGGCGGCGGGCTTGCCCGGCAGACCGACGGCGGCGGCGAGTTCGGGCAGATCGGCGCGCAGGAACGGATTGGCCGCCTTCTCAGAATCGAGGGTGGTAGGGATCGTCGCCTTGTGCTGTGCGACCTGCTCGGCCGCTTCCGCCGCTCGCGCGATCAGCGCCAGATTGTCGGGCTCGATGGTCTGCGCAAAGCGGATGTTGGCCAGCGTGTATTCGTGGCCGCAGTACATGCGCGTGTCGCCCGGCAAACTGCGCAGCTTCAGGAGCGAGGCCCACATCATCTCCGGCGTGCCCTCGATGACGCGACCGCAGCCGATCGAGAACAGCGTGTCGCCCACGAAGGCGAGACTGTCGGCCGCGAACCAGTACGCGATGTGGCCGGCCGTGTGGCCCGGCGTCTCCAGCACACGGCCCGACAGCTCGCCGAGCCTGACCACGTCGCCCTCGGCGACGGTCTCGTCGACCAGTGGGATGCGCTGCGCCTCCGCGCGCGGGGCGGTCACGCGGCAGCCGTGGCGTTTCTTGAGCTCGGCAATGCCGCCGGTGTGGTCGGCATGGTGATGGGTGACGAAAATATCGGTGAGCTTCCAGCCCTTCTGGCTGAGCGCCGTGTCCACCGGCGCGGCTTCCGGGGCGTCGATCGCCGCCGTGGCGCCGCTTGCCTTGTCGTGCAGCAGGACGCCGAAATTGTCCTGCAGGCAGTGAAAAAGGTGTGTTTCCGCCGACATGCCGGCAACCTACAGGAGCCGACCCGCGATGTCACGGCGTTGCCGGAACGGATTCCGTGCTAGAGCATGTCCGGGAAAATCGGATCGCGCGGTCGCCGCAGCGTTCGGCGTCCGGCCGCGACAGAGCACCTGAAGCGAGATGAAGTAAACCCTGCCCCATGTCGCTCGACGTCGTCGATCTGCGCAATTTCTACGCCCAGCCGCTCGGGGTCGTGGCCCGCCGTTTCATCGGCCGCGGCGTGCGGGCGCGCTGGCCCGATCTGCGCGGCCAGCGCGTGGTCGGGATCGGCTATCCGACACCCTATCTCGGCCTGTTCCGCGAGGAGGCGGAGCGCTGCCTCGCGTTCATGCCGGCCGCCCAGGGCGTGGTGAAATGGCCGTCGGCACGGCCGACCCTGACGGCCCTGGTGGAGGAAACCGAGCTGCCGCTGGTGGATGCGGCTGTGGACCGCGTGCTGATCGTCCACGGGCTCGAAATGGCCGACGATGTGTTCGCGCTGCTGCGCGAGACATGGCGCGTGCTTGCGGCGGGCGGCCGGCTGCTGGCCGTAGTGCCCAACCGGCGCGGCATCTGGGCGCGTACCGACACGACGCCGTTCGGCCACGGACGACCCTATTCGCGTTCGCAGATCACGCATCTCCTGCGCGAGACCTGGTTCACGCCGACCGGCTGGGGTGAGGCGCTCTACGTGCCGCCGATCGCACGCGGCTGGTTCCTGCGCTCGGCCATCGCATGGGAGCGCACCGGCGCGAGCCTGTCGGCCCCCTTCGCCGGCGTGCACATCGTCGAGGCGAGCAAGCAGGTCTACCGCGCCATTCCGGCCCGTCGCGAACGGCGACGACTGGTGCCGGAACTCGAGCCCGTGCTCGCGCCCTCGCCGGGCGGAGCACGCGTCGTCGTCAGATCCTAGTCGCGGCCAGGCCCCTCGTCGGCGCCCTCGCCCATCTGCTGCCCGCCCGGCTGATCGCCGCCCCGCGGGCCGCGATGGCGCCGCCGCCGCCGGTGCAGCGGGAAGCGATCGGGTTGCCCTTCGAAGCCATTGGTCTGCCGATGTCCCTGAAAGCTGTCGCCTTGCTGTCCGCCGGTGATGAAGGCGGGCAGGCCGGGATCGGTCGACGGCTGCTCACCCGCCGGCTGCTGCGGGCGGCCGCCGCCGTGCTGCCGCTGATCGCGGCCGCCATAGGGCTGCTCGCGCTGCGGAAACGGTTGGGCCTCGCGCGGCAGATAGGGCTGCGGTTCGCTGGTCCCGAACGGCTGCTCGGACGGCGCGCCAGCGGCTGGCTGCTCCGTACCGTCTTCCTCCATGTCGTCGCCAAAATCGTCGCGCGGTTCCTGCTCGGGCCGGTAATACGGGTTGGCCTGGCGGAACTGCTCCTGCGCCGCCGCGATCAGTCGGTAATAATGTTCGGCGTGCTGGAAATAATTTTCGGCGCCCACCGGATCGCCCGACGCCTGCGCGTCGCGCGCGAGCTGGACATATTTGTCGGCGACGTGAGAGGCCGTGCCGCGGATCTTCACGTCCGGCCCATTGGACTCGTAGACCCTGGTGAGCGGGTTCTGACCCTTGCGGTTGCGCCCCCGCATGCGCTTGTTTTGACCGTTTCTCATGGCTTGTTGTTTACACACTCCCAATTATGGCGGCTCGACGTCCCCGCCCGTTGATTCCCCAACGCCTAGTCAACATTATGCAATACCCCCCTCGGCAACTGCGTCGCCGCCCTGCAGGCGTTGAAATCACCCGCTGTTGTCCTGTTCGATGGCCGTAGCAACCTTTCACTCGCGGACCTTGAGCCGCGGTGTTGCTCCACTTTCATCCTGCGCGACCAAGCCTCCTTGGCCCGACACGCGCTCACCGGAGAAGCCAAACCCGAGACGGTGAACCGATCAAACGGCGTTCGCTTCGTCGTGCCGCGGGCCACGCAGAGCCTCGAGCTCCGGGCCTCAGTGGCGGCATCACAACCCTCGCCTCGGGTCAATCTTGACCTGTAACGTAGTGGGTCTTTTCGCAGTTTCCAAGTCCTTTTTTGGGCCATTCAAGTACGTGATCACACGCATTCCGTGCGGCAAACGGGAAGAGCGCGCGCGATTCCCGCGAGATCCGGACGCGGCGGCAAGGGGTTCAGCCCGGCTGCGGCGAATAGCGCGGAGACCTCTGCCGCCATGCCGGCGCCGAGCTCGACCACGAGCTGGCCGCATGGCCCTAGCAGCCGAGCGGCATCGCGCGCCAGGGCCGCGTAGGCCGCCAGACCGTCGGGGCCGCCATCAAGCGCCACCGCCGGATCGTGCTCGCGCACCTCCGGCGCCAGCGCCGCGATGTCGCCGCTCCTGACGTAGGGCGGATTGGCCACGACCAGATCGAATGCGCCGCGCAAAGCGGCGCCGAAGTGGCAGGCGACGAAGCCAGCGCGCCCACCCACGCCCAGCGCGACGCAGTTGCCGCGCGCCACCGCGAGCGCCGCGGCACTAATGTCGGTTGCGGCCGCGAAGGCCTGCGGCAGCTCGCTGAGCAGCGCCGCGACCAGCGCGCCCGATCCGGTGCCGAGATCGGCGATGCGCAGCTTGTGCCGGCGCAACCCTTGAGCATCGACGAGGGCGAGCGCCGTCTCCACCACGATCTCGCTCTCCGGCCGCGGCACCAGCGTGGCCGGACCGAGCCGGATCGGCAGACCCCAGAATTCCTTCCATCCGACGATGCGCGCGACCGGCTCGCCGGCGAGGCGGCGGCGGGCGAGCGCGTCAATCTCCGCCGTCTCGACGCCGGACAGCGGCCGTCCGGCCGCGGCCGCGAGCGCCGCATGATCGAGGGCAAGGGCGTGGCCGACGAGCACGCGCGCCTCGAGCTCGGGCGCGTCGAGACCGGCGGTGCGGAACGCCCGCGCCAGGCTGCGCCGCATCGCTCCGACATCCATGCCGTCACGCCTCTTCGGCGGCGAGCAGCGCCGCCTGATGCTCGGTCATCAGCGCGTCGATGATCTCGCCCAGCGCCTCGCCGGCGATCACCTGCGGCAGCTTGTAGAGCGTGAGGTTGATGCGGTGGTCGCTCACCCGCCCCTGGGGGAAATTGTAGGTGCGGATGCGCTCGGAGCGGTCGCCGGTGCCGACCTGGCCGCGCCGATCGGCGGCGCGCTCGGCATCGCGCCGGGAGCGCTCGGCGTCGTAGAGCTTGGCGCGCAGCAGCGCCAGCGCCTTGGCGCGGTTGCGATGCTGCGACCGCTCCTCCTGCACGACGACGACGATGCCGCTCGGGACATGGGTGAGACGCACCGCCGATTCGGTCTTGTTGACGTGCTGGCCGCCGGCGCCGCCCGCCCGCATCGTGTCGACCTTGAGGTCGGCTTCGTTCAACGCCACGTCCACGTCCTGCGCCTCGGGCAGCACCGCCACGGTGGCGGTCGACGTGTGGATGCGGCCCGAGCCTTCGGTGTCGGGCACCCGCTGCACGCGGTGGACGCCCGACTCGAACTTGAGCTTGGCGTAGGCACCGCGGCCGCGGATCTCGGCGATGATCTCCTTGTAGCCGCCCACCGTGCCTTCGCTCGCCGAGATCATCTCGACCTTCCAGCCCTCCTTGGCGGCGTAGCGCTCGTACATGCGGAACAGGTCGCCGGCGAACAGCGAGGCTTCGTCGCCGCCGGTGCCGGCGCGGATCTCGAGGATGACGTTGCGCTCGTCCATGGCATCCTTGGGGATCAGCGCCACGCGGATCTGCTGCTCGAACGCGCCGCGCCTGGCCTCGACGGCCGGCCGCTCAGCCTGAGCGAGTTCGCGCATCTCGGTGTCGATCTTCGGATCGGCGATAAGCGCGTCGATGTCGGCGAGCTCGGTGGTGGTGGCCCGGTAGGCCTGCACGGCCTCGACCACCGGACCGAGCTCGGAGAATTCGCGCGAGAGTTTCACATAGGCATCACGGTCGGGGCCGGCCGCGAGCTCGTCCTCGACCGCCCGGTGGCGGGCGATGAGCGCATCGAGCCTGGCTTCCGGCAACATGGACGTCATGCGAGCGTTTCATGGCCCCTGATGGCAACTGTCGAGCGAGCCCGCCCCGCACCCGGCAACCTGCAGCAAGATTGCAGGCGGTTCCGACTTGCAGATAGGCTGCGCCCGACAGCATCACCCCATATCGGATCACGCCGCCGGAAAGGAAGCCCATGCCGCAAGAAGCCACCCAGGCCCTAGCCCAATTTGCCGCCTCCCTGCGCCCCGAGGATCTGCCGCAGGACGTCAGCGACCACTGCAAGAACGTGCTGCTGGACACGTTGGCCTGTGCCCTGGCCGGGCACCAGGGCGAGGAGACCCATCAGGTGGCGGCGCTGGCCTCGGCGCTGGCGCAATCGGACGAGGCCAGCGTGATCGGTGGCGGATCGCTGTCGCTCGCCGGCGCCACCCTGCTCAACGGCTATCTCATCACGGCCGTGACCATGTGCGACGTGCACCGGCCGACGCTGACCCACATCACGCCAGAGGTGGTGCCCCCGGCTCTGGCCATCGCCGAGCGCGACGGGCTCGGTGGCCGCGACCTGCTGGTCGCGCTGGCGGCCGGGTCCGAGGTCGCGACACGGATCGGCATCGGGCTTGATCCCCCGGCCTTTCGCGCCCGCGGCTGGCATGGTCCCGGCGTGCTCGGCCCGTTCGGCGCCGCCGCGGCGGTGGGCCGCCTGCGCGGCTTCGACGCCGACACCATGGCCAAGGCGTTCGGGCTCGCCGGCAGCCAGGCGGCCGGCACGTTTGCCGCCTGGGCGACGCCGACGGTCAAATTCCATCAGTGCCGCGGCGCCCTGTCGGGCCTGCTGGCGGCGCTGCTGGCCGAGCAGGATTTTCTCGCCACGCGCGAATTCCTCACCGCCAAGGACGGCGGCCTCTACAACACCTATGCGAACGGCGGAAAACCCGACGTCGCGATCGCCGATCTCGGACAACGCTGGGAGCTCATGCAGATTGCGCTGCGGTTGTGGCCGTCCGCCTCGTCGATCCAGGGCATGAACACGGCGCTGTTCGACCTGGTGGAGCAGCACCGCATCGATCCAGCCCAGGTGAAGAAGCTGCGCATCGGCTTGAGCCAGACCGTGTTCGACCTGCATGGCGGGCTGGCCCGCTACAAGGGCAAGTTCGACGCCCTCATCTCGGCCCACTACACGGCTGCCGTGATTCTGCACGACCAGGAGCTCACGCTCGCCCAGTTCGAGCCGGCGCGCTACGACGACGCGAAGCTGCGCAGCGCGGCAGCCGAGCAGGTGGAGATCAGGCCCGATCCGGCGCTGAGCGGCGTGCAGGCGACGGTCGAGATCGAGGCAACGGACGGCTCGAAACTTTCGGGGCGCTGCGAGCATCCGCGCGGCTCGGCGGAAAATCCGCTGTCGCGCGCCCAGATCGAAAAGAAATTCCGCACCTACGCGCCGGCGCGACTCGGCTCGGCCGCCATCGAGACCATCCTCGCGGCGGTCGACAGGCTGGAGGATCTTAGCTCGGTGCGCAGCCTGATGCAGGCCTTGAGCGCGGCCGCGCCGAGCGAGCGCCGCAAGGTTGCCGCGCGCGCGTGATGCGCCGCCAAATCGCTTCTCGTCGTTCCCGCGCAAGCGGGGACGACCGAACATCAAGAAACAACCCCCGGGAGGACTGCACCATGGGCAAGTGGATGATCGCGGCGGTGCTGGCGCTCGTACTGGTGCCGCCAGCCGGCGCGGCACGCGCAGAAGTCTCCGAGCTGCGCATGGCGACCCAGTTCGGCATCGGCGCCATGGCCATGATCCTCATGCAGAAGAACCAGGTGCTGGAGCGCCAGCTCGCGGCCGCCGGCCTGCCCGCCACCAAGGTGAGCTGGCGCCAGTTCCCCGGCGGCAATCCGATGAACGAAGGCCTGCTGTCGGGCAGCCTCGACATCGTGTCGGGCGGCACGACGGTGTTCATAACGCTGTGGGCCAAGGCCAAGGGCAGCCCGCAGGCGGTGCGTTCCATCGGCGCCATCTCGGCCTTGCCGCTGTGGTTCATGACGCGTAACCCGAACGTCAACCGCCTCGAAGATTTGAGCGACAAGGACAAGATTGCGCTGACTACCGTCAAAGTCTCGGTGCACGCCATCCTGCTGCAGATGGCGGCGGAAAAAATCTATGGGCCGGCGCAGTCCGGCCGCTTCGATGCGCTCACCGTCGGCATTTCGCACGGCGACGCGGTGGCGGCGCTGGTCTCGGGCGTGCACGAGATCAACAACCACTTCAGCGCGCCGCCCTTCCAGTACGTGGAGGCGCGCGCGCCCGGCGTGCGCCGCATCACCACGGCGCAGGACATTCTGGGTTCGCCGGCAAGCTACATGGTGGCCTATGCGACGGAGAGATTCCGCACGGATAATCCAAAAACCTACGCCGCGTTCGTCGCCGCGCTCGACGAGGTGATCACCTACATCAACCGCGACCCGCGGGCGGCCGCGAAGGATTACCTCGAGGCCTCCAAGGACCCGATCACGCTCGAAGAAGCCGTGACCATGATCACCGATCCGGGCGCGAAATTCACCACGGCCCCCACCAACGTGATGACGTTCGCCGAGTTCATGGCCAAGCAGGGCCTCATCAAGGCACGTCCGGGTTCGTGGAAGGACATGTTCTTCCCCGAGCTGTATGGTCTGCCGGGAAGCTGACAATTGCCTCGACACATGCGCCGATTTCCCGGCGCGCGCCTGTGATTTTGAACGCGCTGTGCCACCCGCCGACTAACCGAGTCGTCGAGCGCCGGAACTCACCGGGTCCGGCGACTTTTTTGCACAACGGCGGAGCGTTCGATGGCGCCGGTGTCCGGGATGCGCGCGACGCGAAGCCTTGCTGTTAAGCGCATAGACACGAGACAGGAGACGACGATGGATGCCAAGCAGTGGCTGCACGACTGGATCGACGAGAACCTGCAGGTGCCGCATTACTTTAAGGACAAGAGTGAGATGGCGGACGACGCCGCTACGTGCCGCGCCGCCGCCGAGGTCGACGGGATCAGTCCTACGGACTTGAACAAAGCGGTCGGTGGCGACCTGGAAAAACAT
>DATFWC010000104.1:0-7479 GCA_035259885.1 Xanthobacteraceae bacterium | reverse complement strand
TTTGCGGTCGTCCATGCGGCCGCGCATGTAAGGATCGAGCGACAGGTAGAGCACGCGCAGCAGCAGGCCGCCCTGCGGCGGTGCGGGCATGGGCACTTCCTCCAGGCGGAAGTTCTCGGGCGTGGGCAGCCCCTTGGGCCGGGACGCAAGCACGATTTGTTTGACCGCGGCGTCACTCATCGTCTTTCTCCCGAAAACGCGATCGGCGACCGTAGATCGAATGGGCTGGTGTTCTTTCAGGCGCGCGCGACGGCGTTGGCGCGCTGCGCCTCGCCTTGGCCGAACGAGATGTTCTCGCCGGGAACTTCATAGAGGGTGATCATGAGATCGTCCGGCGAGATGCCGGCGGCCGCCGCGACGCGCGTGTTGATGTCCTTCAGCAGGGCCAGCCGCTTCTCCCTCGGCCGTCCCTGGATGAAACTGACATCGAGAATGATCAGGTCGTCGGTGTAATGCATGCCGACGAACGACGGCGTGTGCAGAAAGCGGTTCTTCGGCAGCTCGAAGATGAGCTGGAAGAAGTCGTCGGCTGGCACACCGAGCGTGTTCATCAAGGCCGCCTGGATGGCACCGGATATTCTGGCGATCCGGGCCTCGTCGTAGCGACCCTCGACGACGTGGATCTTGGCGAGCGGCATGGCGTAGCCTCCTTTCACCTTGGCCCGTTCAATGCAGCGCTTCGATGGCCAGCGCAATGCCCTGCCCGCCACCGATGCAAAGCGTAACCACGCCGCGCGTCAACCCGTCGCGGCGCATCGAGTGGATCAGCTTCGTCGTCAACACTGCGCCGGTGGCGCCGATCGGATGGCCATGGGCCACGGCGCCGCCGTCGACGTTGACGACCTCCTCCGGCAGCCCGAGCTCGCGAGCGACCACGACGGCGACAGCCGCGAAGGCTTCATTGATCTCGGCGCGCTCGACGGAGCGAATGTCCCAGCCGGCGCGCTGCAAGGCCTGCTTGACCGCGGGCACAGGTCCCAATCCGAACATGCCCGGTTCGACCGCAGCGATGCCGTAGGCGACCAGGCGTGCCGTCGGCACCAGGCCGCGTTTCTCGACCCATGCGCCGTCCGCGAGCACCATGGCCGAAGCGGCGTCGTTCAGTCCCGGGGCGTTGCCGGCCGTGATGGTGCCGTTTGGACGGAACGCCGGCTTGAGCCGCGCCAGGGTTTCGAGCGTCGTGTCGGGCCGGTTGTGTTCGTCCTTGTCGAACTGCGTTACTCCCTTTTTGCCGGGTACTTCCACCGGCACGATCTGCGATCTGAAATGACCGTCGGCCTGCGCGGCGGTGAAGCGCTGCTGCGATCGCAATGCCCAACGGTCCTGCGCCTCGCGGGTGACCTGGTATTTCTCGACCAGATCCTCGGTATGCCAGCCGGAGTGCGCGTCCGAGAACGCGTCGTTCAATCCGTCGCGCAACACGCTGTCATAGAGCGCGCCATCGCCCATGCGATAACCCCAGCGACCGCGCGCGATGAGATAAGGCGCCTGATCCATGTTCTCCATGCCGCCCGCCACCGCGACATCGATGTTGCCGAGAAGAATCTCCTGCGCGGCCGAGACGATGGCTTGCGCCCCCGAGCCGCAGACACGGTTGACCGTGAGGGCCGGCGTGGTGACCGGCAGGCCGGCATGGACGGCGGCTTGCCGGGCAGGATTCATCTTGGTGCCGGCTTGCACGACATTGCCCATGACCACGGTTTCCACGTCCTCGGGGCGAATTCCCGCGCGCGCGACCGCGGCGCCGATCGCCACCGAGCCGAGACTGGGAGCCGGAACGTCCTTGAGCGAGCCGCCAAAGGTGCCGATCGCGGTGCGAACCGGCTCTGCGAAAACAACTGAACGCGACGTCATGACAAACCTCCTGAGATTAAGGTCGGTGGTGCGCCTCAGACTTGCGCGAAGCCGCCATCGACGAACAATTCCGTTCCGGTGATGTAGCTGGCATCGTCGGACGCCAGGAACACCACGGCCTTTGCGATTTCATCGGGATTGCCGAACCTGCCGAGCGGCACGCCATTCGAAATCAACTTCCGGCGTTGCTCGCCAACGTCCGAGGAGGCCAGCAGGTCGCTCAATCCCGGCGTGTCGATGGTCCCAGGGCTGATGGCATTGACCCGAATGCGACGAGCCTTCAAGTCCGTCCCTTCAAGCTTGCCCACGTCTTGTCTCCTCCGAGTAATGTGCCTCGGGCGCACGTCTGCGGCGATTGCCCGCGCCGACGAACGCAGGCTTCTCCATGGCGGCACCTTGACATAGGTGCATATGCTCGCATATGGGGGCGTATGCACCTTTGTCAAGGATGAGGTTTTGACCATGGCCACCGCAACGCCGCCGGGGACCGAGGAATGCACCTGCTTCGCCGTCCGCTCGGCCGCGCGCCACGTGACCCAGCTCTACGATCAGCTCCTGGCGCCAACCGGACTGCGCGTCACGCAGTTCTCTGTCCTGGCGAAGCTAAAGCGCACGGGTCCCCTGGCGATCAACGCGCTTGCCGACCACATGGTGATGGATCGCACGACCCTTGGTCGCGCCGTCCAGCCGCTGGAACGCGAGGGGCTGATCAGAATCGAGCCCGCACCGTCCGATCGGCGGGCAAAGGAGCTTCACCTGACCAAGGCCGGCGAGAAGCGCCTGCAGGCCGGGCTCAAGGCATGGTCAAAGGCGCAGGCGCGCTTCGACGCGGCTTTTGGCGCCAAGCGCGCCGCCGAGCTGCGGACATTGCTGCGCGCGGTCGTGGCGAGCCCCATTCACGCCGACCGCCCAAATCGCTGACCAGTAAAGCCGCTTTTGCCCGCACGAGGATGCGCGCGGGAGAACACCGCCGTGGGCTGAAAAGGGCTGGTCGCCGGGCATCCCGGCATATTCGTTTCACGCCAAGCGGGGTTGGGTGATCAAAGCCGGGTGGGGGTCCGGCCGGTCCGGCATCGCCTCGGGCGGGCGGACATAGGCCGCCGGAGCGTCCGTGGCGCCGCCGTTGGCAGCATGGCCGCCGTTGACGACGAACACGCCTTCCAGCACCTGGCGCTCGATCGGCTTCTGCAGCACCGGGATGTGGGCGAAGCGCGACTCGATGCTTTCCGCCCCGTAGCCGGTGACGAAGACGAACGGAATCTTTCGCGCCGCCAGCATGTCGGCCACCGAGTAGGCCATCTCGCCGTCGAGATTGATGTCGAGGACCGCCCCGTCCACGTCTTCGTCGCGCGCCGCCGCCTCAGCCTCGGCCGAGCGGTTGTACGGGCCGACCACGCAGAAGCCGAGCTCGACCAGCATGTCGCGCATCACCATGGCGACCAGCGCCTCGTCCTCGACCAGGAGCACGCGGTTGCCGGCCAGCGCCTGCGACTGGATCACCATGGGAGGCTTGCTGGCGCTCCAGCCCGACCCCCCCTGGCGCTCGAACGGCCCGGGCTTGTCGACGATGGGCAGCGACAGCGTGCAGTCCAGCCCGTCCGTGTTCCAGTCGAACACCGCCTCGCCGCCGAGCTGGCTCGTCACCGAGGCCGTGATGATCTTGGTGCCGAACCCCTGCGCCGTCGGGATCCGCGTCGCGGGACCGCCGGTCTCGACCCAATGCATCCGCAGGCGCCCGGCTTCCAGCTCCCAGCTCAGCCGCACCTTTCCGGCCGGCGACGACAGCGCGCCGTACTTGGCGGCATTGGTGGCGAGTTCATGCAGGGCCAGCGCCAGGATCTGTGCCGTCACGGGCCGCAGCGACACGTGCGGGCCGCCGGCCACGATGTTGTCGGCGCTGGTGCGGTAGGGCGACAGCTCCTCGTCCACCAGCTTGATCAGGTCGGCGCCCTGCCAGCGCGACTCGGACAGGAGCGTATGGGCGCGCGACAGCGCGCCGATGCGGCCCTCGACCGCCGTGATGTAGTTCTTCATGTTGCCGGCGCGCGTCAGGCGGACGATGGACTGGGTGACGGCCAGCGCGTTGCGCGCGCGGTGATCGACCTCGCGCGTCAGCAGGGCCTGGCGCTCCTCGGCCTCCTTGCGATCCGTGATGTCGATGGTGACGCCGCTCACGCGCACGACGTTCCGACGCGCGTCGCGCGTTATCGCGACGGCGCAGATGCACCAGCGCATCTCGCCATTGGGCCGGACAATGCGAACCTCGGTCTGGAACGTCTGCTTGCCGGCAAGCCCGGCCTGCATCAGCGCCTTGATCTGCGCCAGGTCCTCGGTATGGATCGAGGTGCGGATGTTCTCGAAGGTCGGCTCGAAATTGTCGGCATCGACGCCGAAGATGCGGTACTGGCCGGCGTCCCAGACGCAGCGGCCGGTGGGCACGTCCCAGTCCCAGGAGCCCATCTGGCCGGCCTCCAGCGCGACGCTGCGGCGCTGCTCGCTTTCCAGGAGCCGCGCCGTCGAAGCCTCGAGCTCGGCCGTGCGCTCGGCGACGCGCCGCTCCAGCTCCTCGTTGAGCTGCTCGAGCTGCCGCGTCTTGCGATAAAGCTCGGCAAAGACCTTGACCTTGGCGCGCAGAACTTCCGGCACCACCGGCACCGACACGTAATCCACGGCGCCGGCCTCGTAGCCGCGCAGGTGATCCATATCGGTGAGGTGGATCGCCGAGACGAAGATGATCGCCGTCTTCTGGAAGCGCGGATGGTCGCGGATCATGCTGGCGAGCTGGAAGCCGTCGAGGTCCGGCATGCACACGTCGACCAGGATGATGGCGATCTCGGTCTTCAGCAGCTGCTCGAACGCCTCCTTGGCGGAGCTCGCCTTGATGAGGTTCTCCCCGATGTCGCGCAGGATGACTTCATAGCTCAGCAGCTTGGCGGGCTGATCGTCCACCAGCAGAATGTTGACCTTGTCGCCCTGATTCATCGGCGGCCTCGCTTAGCGGTGGAGCCACATCCGCAACGCGGACAGCAGCTGCTCGGTATTCACCGGTTTCGCAAGATAGTCCGACGCCCCGGCCTCGAGGCATTTCTCGCGGTCGCCCTTCATGGCCTTTGCCGTCAGGGCGACGATGGGCAGCCGGCGGAACGCCGGATTGCGGCGAATCTGCTCGATCGTCCGGTAGCCGTCCATCTCGGGCATCATGATGTCCATGAGGACGAGCGCCAGGCCCGGGCAGGCTTCGGCCAGCTGGATGGCCTCGTTGCCGGTGGTGGCGGTCAGCACGCGCATGCCGCGCCGTTCGAGCACGCTCGACAGCGCAAAGATGTTGCGCGCGTCGTCGTCGACCAGGAGCACGGTGCGGCCGACCAGGTCTTCGTCCGACGAGGTGAGCCGCTCGAGCAGTTGCTGCTTCTCGGCCGGCAGGTCGGTGACCACGCGGTGCAGGAACAGCGAGGTCTCGTCGAGCAGGCGCTCGGGCGATTCGACACCCTTGACCACGATGCTGCGCGCCATGGTGTGGAGCTGGGCATCCTCCTCCGCCGTCAATTCGCGGCCCGTGAACACCACGACCGGCACGTCGGACAGCGCCTCGTCGGCGCCAATCTGCTCCAGCACCTCGAAGCCCGACATGTCGGGCAGCCGCAGGTCGAGCACCACGCAGTCGCACGGCTGCTCGCGCAGGATGGCGAGCGCGCCAGCGCCGGTGTCGGCGGTCACGATCTCGATGTCATCGTGGCCGAGCAGCTCGTTGATGCTCATCCGCTCGGCGGCGTTGTCCTCGACCACAAGCAGGCGCTTGCGGCGCGGCTGGGTGTACTCCTTGATGCGGGTGAGCGCCGCTTCGACGCCTTCGCTGGTGGTGGGCTTGGTCACGAACGAGAAGGCGCCACGCGCCAGACCGTGCTGGCGGTCCTCGTCGAGCGTGATCATCTGCACCGGAATGTGGCGCGTCAGCGGGTTCTGCTTGAGCTGGCTGAGCACGGTCCATCCCAGCATGTCGGGCAGGAACACGTCGAGCGACACGGCGCTCGGCTGGTACTGCTTGGCGAGGTCGAGCGCGTCGCCGCCGCGCATGGCGAGCAGCACCTTGAAGCCCTTGTCGCGCGACAGGTCCATGATGACCCGGGCGTAGTGCGGATCATCCTCGATCACGAGCAGGATGTTGTCGCCGGGCTGGATGTCGTGCCGATCGTCGGGGATCGTCTCGACCGGACGCTCGACCGTGCCCAGGGCCGGAACGATCACCGGTGCCGGCGCCTGCATGGCGTTGGCGGTGGGCAGGCGGACACCGCTGGTCGGACCGGCATATTTGAGCGGCAGGTAGAGCGTGAAGGTGCTGCCGACGCCGGCCGAACTGCGCAGCTGGATCTCGCCACCGAGCAGGTTGGCAAGCTCGCGGCTGATGGCGAGCCCGAGACCGGTGCCGCCGTACTTGCGGCTGGTGCTGGCGTCGGCCTGCTGGAACGCCTCGAAGATGATCTTCTGCTTTTCGGCCGGAATGCCGATGCCGGTATCGGCCACCTCGAACGAGACCACGCCGGCGACCTGGCTGAGGATCGGATGGTCCGGGTACCAGCCGCTGATCGCCGACGAGACGGTGAGCCGGACGCCGCCCTGATCGGTGA
The DNA here is from genome assembly GCA_035259885.1 of Xanthobacteraceae bacterium. Lineage (GTDB taxonomy): Bacteria > Pseudomonadota > Alphaproteobacteria > Rhizobiales > Xanthobacteraceae > DATFWC01. The sequence goes on along the minus strand of DATFWC010000104.1, from coordinate 1,000 downwards.
ACTTGAACGCGTTGGACAAGAGATTCTTCAGCACCTGCTGCAGCCGCTTGGCGTCGGTGATGATGCTGCGGCCGAGATGCGGATCAAGCACGACCTCGAAGGACAGCCCGCGCGTCTCCGCCTCGTGGCGGAACGGCCGGGTGATGGCATCGACCAGGTTGGAGAAGAAGATGTCCTCGGCCTCGACCGTGACAGTGCCCGACTCGATCTTCGACAGGTCGAGAATGTCGCTGATCAGATTGAGGAGGTCGGTGCCCGCCGCGTGGATGGTGCGCGCGAACTCCACCTGCCTGCCGGAGAGGTTGCTCTCCGGGTTCTCGGCCAGTTGCTGGCCGAGGATCAGGATCGAGTTGAGCGGCGTGCGCAGCTCGTGCGACATGTTGGCGAGGAATTCGGACTTGTACTTGGAGGTGAGCGCCAGCTCGGTGGCCTTTTCCTCGAGCGCGCGGCGCGCCTGCTCGATTTCCTGGTTCTTGCGTTCCACCTCGACATTGCGCTCGGCGAGCTGCTGCGCCTTCTGCTCGAGCTGCTCGTTGGTCTGCTGCAGCTCGACCTGCTGCACCTGCAGCTCGGTGGCGAGCTGCTGCGACTGCTTGAGCAGGCCTTCGGTCTGCATGGTGGCTTCGATCGAGTTGAGCACGATGCCGATGCCGGTGGTGAGCTGCTCGAGGAAGGCCATCTGCAGGTCGGTGAAGCTGGTGACGGAGGCGAGCTCGATCACCGCCTTGACCTGACCCTCGAACAGGATCGGGAGGACCACGATATTGCACGGCAGCGCCTTGAACAGGGCCGAGCCGATCGGCACCGCGGTCTGCGGCATTTCGGTGATCAGCATGCGGCGCTTGTCGGTGGCGCACTGGCCGACCAGCCCCTCGCCCAGCCTGATGCTGGCCTTGTGGCCGTTGGTCGCGTCGTCCGCGTAGGACGACAGCAGCCTCAGGCGCGTCATCTCCTCGTCTTCCATCTGGTAGATGACGCCCTGCTGGGCGTTGACCAGCGG
>DATFWC010000103.1:0-2632 GCA_035259885.1 Xanthobacteraceae bacterium | reverse complement strand
GGCGGATTGATCCAGATCAAATTCGTCACCCCGTCTGTCGTGGTTGATGGCGGTTGGTTCGGGCGCCCGGCCGCGGTGGTTCAACCGGCATGGAGGCGCGGCCTCAAGTCGTGGTGCTTCGACCGCGGGGAACAGGATGGCGAAGATGAAGATCGGCACTATTGCGCTTGTCGCGCTGTCGCTGTGCGCCGCGGCCGGCCCGGCGAGCGGTCAAAGCATCGGCTATGCCGATGCGGTCGGTCAGCTCGGGACGACTTGCGGCGGCGACATCGGGAAATATTGCAAAGGCGTCAATCTGGGCGGTGGCCGCCTGGTCCGCTGTCTGCAGCAGAAGGGTGAGGCCGTCTCGAGCCGCTGCCGGGCGAGCATGGTGGCCTTGGGGACGCTGCTCACGACCCGCGAGCAGGCGCGCGCGGCCGTGCCGCGTGTATGCGATGCCGACATCCGGCGCGTCTGCGCCGGCGTTCAGGCGGGCGACGGCAACCTGATGGAATGCTTCTACAAGGCCAGGCAGAACATCAGCGGGCCATGCCAGCAAGCTGTTGCCGATGCCGGCTACGAGGTGAAGATCAATGCGTCCGCTCCGACCACCCAGGTGGCACTGAGCTCGACCGATCTCATCACCAGCCTGCAGGGCGTCGAGCAGGCGGCGCCGGCATTGACGGCCGCCCGGTTGCGGCAGATGGCGGTCCAGGGCCTGAATGACCCATCGCGCGCCAACCGAGTGAACCGCGCGCCCTTGACCGACGATCTCGACAAGCTGGCGCAATTAACCATCGCGATCCAGTTCGACCTCGATTCGGCCCGCATCCGCCCGGATTCGTTCAAGGCCGTCGGCTTGATGGCGGACGCGCTCTATCATCCGTATCTGCAAGGCTACCGGTTTTTGATTGTCGGGCACACCGACGGCAGAGGCAGCCGCGAGTACAATCTCAAGCTCAGCCAGCAACGCGCTGATGCCATTCGGGACGCCCTGATCAATCCGTTCGGCATTGCACCGTCGCGGCTCGAAGCCGTCGGGCTGGGCGAGGAGCAGCTCCTGCGGCGCGCCAACCCCGAGGCGGCCGAGAACCGCCGCGTGCAGCTGATCAACGTCGGCCCGGTGCGCTGACGCGACCCCGCCGCGGACGCGGCGCCGTAGCCCGGATGAGCGCAGCGAAATCCGGGAGCAGCCTCTCTATGCTGCACGGCAGCTCCCGCATGTCGCTTTGCTCATGCGGGCTACGAATTGGCATGCTCGAAGGGTGGCAGCAAACGCCTTCCTGCGAATACGTCATACGCCGAAAATCTTCGTGTAGCGCGCCTTGATCTGGTCGCTCTGCGCTTCGACCGCGGCCGGATCGCTCTTCATGGTCCTGATCGCCGACAGCGGCGGGCGTCCGGGCTTGTCCTTCACCTGGGCGTGGAAGGAGCGATGGGCAAAATCGATGAAGATCTGCTGACCCTCGGCGCTGAACAGAAAGTGCTGGAACAGGCGCGCGGCGTTCGGGTTCGCCGAGCTGCGGAAGATGCCGGTCTCGACGATGATCTGCGGCGTGCCCTCGCTCGCGTAGACGACCTCGACCGGCCGGCCTGCGTCCCGGTACAGCATCAGGCTGTAATCGTTGCCATCGGCTTGCACGGCCCGCTCTCCGGCGGCGATCTTGCGCGGCGGCTCGGCCGCCGACTGGACCTGCATCACCCTCTGCTGCGCGAGCTTTTCGAAATACGCCCAGCCGAGGTCGCGCGAAATCTGATAGGTAGCGGTGAGGATCGCACCGCTGTAGCCCGGATGGCCCTTCACGATCTTGCCCTTCCATTTCGGATCGAGCAGGTCGGCATAGCTTGTCGGCGCATCCTCACGTTTGACTAGGTCGGTGTTGTAGCCGATCACCGAAAACCAGGCACACACGGTCGCGCTGGTGCCGTCCGGATCGATGCGCTCGCGCGGCAGGTTCCTGGCCGCCTCCTCGGGCACATAGGGCGCAATCCAGTCCTTGCGTTTCCAGAAGATGAAATGCGCCGGGTCGGTGCTGCACACGAGATCGACCGCGTTGATGCGGCTGTCCTGCTCCTGGCCGATGCGCTGGAAGATGCGCTCGGCCCCGGAGCGCTCGACCCGCACGGCGATGCCCGGATATTTCGCCTCGAATGCCTTGCCCAGTTTTTCCGAGATGTTCAGCTCGAGCGCGGTGTAGAACGCGAGCTTGCCCTCGCGGCGCGCGGCCTCGATCAGGGCTGGCGTCACCGGCGTGGCTTCCGGCGCCGCGGCCTTGAGCGGTTGCGCGAACACCGCGCCCGCGGCCGCGGCGGCCGAGGTTTTCAGCACGTCACGCCTGGACAGCTTCATGGCGAGCTCCCTTGTGCTGCGCCATTATGATGTCGGCTGTCGCGGCGCCAACCGGTTTTTTCGACCGGCGAGATCAAGGGCCGCAACGCTGGTCGTGGCGCGGCGGGGCAGCTCGGATCGTAGGGCAACGCTCGTGGTTGCCCTCGGCGGCCGCCCGCAAGCGGCGCCCCTACGGGCGGCCGGGCAATCGCATTGAGCCGGTGCCTTGGGCGCTCAGTTCAACCCCGCGGCCGCGACCAGCACGGGCTCGGCACGATAGAGCGCGGGGAAAAAGCGCTTCAGGCTTACGATCTTGGGCAGATC
>DATFWC010000102.1:0-10459 GCA_035259885.1 Xanthobacteraceae bacterium | reverse complement strand
CTCGTCGATGATGCCGTCGATGGCCGGGCAATCCACGCCCCTCGCTTCCTTCCCGAGCAGCTTGAAGACTTGCTCCAAGCGCGTGACTTGATTCTTTGTCTCGCCCAGATGCGATTCGAAACCGCGCTTGAGCTGCGGATCGGCTGCTTTGTCGATCATCTCCGGCAGCGCCTGGACGATCTGTTTTTCCGCGTAGTAGATGTCGCGCAGCGTGTGCGCGAACAGGTCGTCCATTGTTTTGATGTCTTTCGAGAACAGGCCCATGAGTGTGGCTCCTTTTGTTGGTGACGCGACACACGGCCACGCTGCCCCGAGGCGGCCGGTTCCTAGCGGGAACGTCCCAGCCCGAGATGGGTTCCGCGCTGGACGCGCATCGCACGGCGCGCCGCAGTTGCGATCGTTCGCGATCCGCGGGAACCTCAGAGCGCCCCGGCGGCGACGATTTCTGCCAAAAACTGTTCCTTGCGGGCGGCCGAGCGGCAGCTGCGCAGGGTGGTGGCAAAGCGCTCCAGCACGCCGTTCTCGAAGGCCGAGACCACCGCGTCGTGGACGTAGCTCCTGCGGCAGATCGCCGGCGTGTTGTGCAGCTCGGCCGCCACCTCGCGTACTGCGTCGAGCACCTGTTTTCGGCGCTGGCGTGCGCTCGCGGCCGGCAGCGTCCGCGCCAGTGCCTCGAGGGCCGACGCCGACGCGCACAGGGTGCGAAAATCCTTCAGCGAGATGCGCACGCCGGCCAGGTTGCGCAGGAACGCGTTGACCTCCTGGGCGCGAACCGGCCGGACGGTGCCGTCGTCGCCGCGATATTGGAACAGCCGGCGGCCCGGCAGCCGGCGCAGCAGTTCGATGACGGCGCACAGGCGTGGCGCGGAAAACTCCTTGCGGACATGCTTGCCGCCCTTGGCACGAAACGCGAGCGTGATCAGGTCGCCGGACATCGTCACGTTGGACTTGAGCAGCGTGGCCGCACCGCGTGTGCCGTTCAGGCGGGCGTAGCTCTCGCTGCCGGGCCGGATGGCGCTGCGCGCCACCAGCTCGATCACGCCGGCCAGCGCCAGCTCGCGCGTCGGCTCCTGCCCGGCGAGATGCTGTGCCACGCTGCGCCGGATGCGCGGCAGCGCCTCCACCAGCTGCGCCAGACGGTGCGCCTTGCGCGCTTCTCTCACCTTCTCCCATTCCGGGTGATAGCGATATTGCAGCCGGCCGGCGGCGTCGCGGCCGATAGCCTGCAGATGCGCCGACGGGTCCTCGGCACAGAGCACATCCTCGTAGGCCGGCGGCACCGCCAGCGCGTTGAGGCGGCGCACCTGGGCGCGGTCGCGGATCAGCCGCCCGTCCTCCGTGTAATAGGAAAAACCTCGCCCGCGGCGCCGGCGCCGGATGGTCAGGGCACCGGCGCTGACCAGGCGGAGACCCAGGCGCCTGGCCAGGGTGGCTGTCGACGACACGCGCCGGCGCTGCGGCGCGCTCGGCGCCGGCTGCGATGGCGTAATTGATTCGACAACGGCCTCCACGGGTTCACCTTGCGTTTCGTCGGGAGGGCAATTCCAGCGCCGGACAAAGGTTCCCGCATTCTGCAACCCGGCCCGGCGATGGCGGGCTTCCAAGCATCACCGCTGAGCCGCTACACTAAGGCGATGAGGCGCGCGGCCAGGCCGCGGCAGCCAGGGAAGCGGAGACAGGCATGGTCAAGCTGAGAAGACTCGGTCACGCGACGTTTGAGACGCCGGATCTCGAAAAGGCCATCGCCTACTACACGCAGATCAATGGCTTGGCAGTCGCGGACCGCGAGAAGAATCGCGCCTTCCTGGCCAGCAAGGTCGGCCAGCTTATCGTGCAGCTCGAGCAGGCCGACCACGCCCGCTGCGCCAAGCTGTCGTTCGAAGTGGCACCCAACTCCGACTTCAACGAACTGGCCCAGGATCTCGCCAAGGACGGTGTCAAGAGCGAGCTGCGCAACGATTCGATCCCCGGCATCGGCAAGGTGCTGGCGTTCAAGGACAACAAGGGAACGACGATCGAGCTGTTCTCCGAATGGAGCTATCTCGGCCGTCATCAGCAGGTGCTGGGCGCCGGGCCGCTGAAGCTCGGCCATGTGGCCTTCGTGGTGCAGAGCCCGCAGGAGACGGCGGAGTTCTATTCACGCGTGATGGGCTTCCGCGTCTCTGACTGGATCGGCGACTTCTTCGTCTTCATGCGCTGCAATACCGACCATCACTCGGTGAACTTCATCCGCGGCCGCAACACCAGGATGCATCACATCGCATTCGAGCTGAAGGATTTTTCCCACCTGCAGGACTCCTGCGAGATTCTCGGCCAGAATCAAATTCCGATCATCTGGGGACCGCTGCGCCACGGCCCGGGTCACAACATCGCCACCTACCACCGCGACCACGACGATCAGGTCATCGAGTTCTTCTGCGAAATGGATCAGATGTTCGACGAGGAGCTCGGCTATTTCGAGCCGCGTCCCTGGCATCACGATCAGCCGCAGCGGCCGAAGGTATGGACGCCGGGCAAGACGACCGTCTGGGGCCCGCCGCCGACCGAGGATTTCCATCGCGACCGCGATTAGAGCACTTTTGACTCCGATCGGCGCACCTGCTTGTCATGGCCGGGATTGTCCCGGACATCTCGTTTCAGGCTGGCAACGTGCCCCCTTTGGCCAGCGGATTTGAGTCCCTGCGTCCCGTCTTATGAACCAACGAAGCGCCGGGGCGTACCTTTTCTTCCCAGGCGGCGTCGCCGGAGGGCGAAGCTGCACTAAATTTAAGGTGAAGGGGCCAGCTGCACGGTGTTGTCGACAAGCGTCTTGCCCCACACGCTCCGGGAGAGCGTCCAGTCGAGATGCGGCCCGATCTCGCGATGAACCGCATACCTGATGGTCTTGAATTCGTAGGCGCAGCTGCCGGCGCGCGTCTTCGGCAGCAGCCCTTTCTCGACCACGTCGGCGAAAAGCACGGGTTGCGCGCCATAGGCGATGCAGACGAGATTGAAGAACCGTTCCTGCGGAGCCCCGTGATTGCTGGCAAAGGCTTTCAACGGGACGACCACTTTCGGATCGTCCTGATAGTTCTTCAGGTACTCGTTGTACGCATACGCGGCGCCGGTGATGTATGTGCGCGGCGCGTGCGTCCCCATGTGCAGCATGAAATACGTGGCAAACTGATCGGCCGCATCCTCCTCGCGACCAAAGACCGGGATACCGTACAGATCGAACAACGCGTGGCCCATCTCGTGCGCGATGACGAACTGAAATTGTCCACAGATCGCGTCTTCCCGCGTAACGCCGTCCGGCGTCGTCTCCATGGGCGCATGCTTCATGATGTCGTCCACGTATTCGTAGCAGACCGTCACGGTCGGCCCGGACTCTTCGACGGCGTACCAGGCATTGACCATGCCGCTGCATCCGCGCGTCTTGATCGTGAGGTCGGCCGGCAGACGGAACGGACTGAACAGCCGTTGCATCATCTCGAGCGCGCCCTTCGCCTTCAGCGCTTCAACCAAATATTGGTGGTCGGGATTCTCGGGCGGGACGTATTCGATGTGAATCCGATTTGTGCGCCCCTTTTGGGCATCGATCACGACGCTGGAGCGATTGGCAGAATTCTCGGCGGGAAGACGCAAGGGAGCATCAACGATGTAAAGCTTTTGCCCCGAACGGAACACGATCGCGCCGGGACCCAGCTCGCGCGCACCCAAGCCCTTGATCGCCGAGATGGCGTCGGACTTTCCTTTACCGGGCCTGATTTGAAACGTGGTCCCGTCGATGAAAACACCGTCGCTGTCATCAATGGTGCTCGACACTTCCGGCGACTGAGCCGTTGCGAGATGCGGAAAACCCGACATCGACCCGATGAGGAAGAACGCGAGCGACGCTGCTGTGGCGGTTCTCATTTGGTTGTTCCCTTTTCAAAAAATCGCGCGGGTAGTGGAAGCGGACAAAGACGCTTTGTCCGCTTTCCGGATATACCGCTGGCGTGGCGATACTTTATCTCATCCCAGTCCAGCCCTCATCGAGAATCTTCTTCAATCTGTCCCGCGCGTAATCCGGATCGTGCATTAGGTGGTTTGGCTATCCCGGGTCGGAGTGTTGGCCAAAAGGAGGCCGTGCCCAGCCATGGCGCCGCGGGACGCCGGCACGTGGGCTTGCGACAGGTTTTTGGTGCCGCGGGTGATGCAGTCGCAGCCGCCGCGGGCGAAATCGTGACACGCCCGCCTAGTAGCAACAAATCTGATCGAAATCCTGTTGCCTAGTTGGCGCTGATATTCGCCGCGCGAATCACCTCGCCCCAGCGCCTGGTCTCGGCGCTGATGAGATTGGCCAGGTCGGCTGGCGCGCCGCCGACCGGCTGCATGCTGATGCCGGCAAAATGCGCCTGCACGTCGGGAAGCGCAAGCACGTCATTGATGGCGGCGTTGAGCTTTCCAACGACTACGGACGATGTCCTGGGCGGCGCCACCACGGCATTCCAGGTGTCCGACTTGAACTCGGGCAGGCCGCCCTCGGCGAAGGTGGGAATGTCTGGCATCTGCGCCGCTCGCCGCATGCTCGACAGCGCCAGCAGCCTGGCGCGGCCGCCCTTGTAGAGCGCGAACGCCGAGCCCATCTCGAGGAACATCAGGTCGACGTGCCCGGCCACCACGTCGTTCACCGCCTGAGCCGTCCCCTTGTACGGGACGTGGACGAGTTCCGTCCCCGCCAGGCGGTTGAACAACTCACCCGAGAGGTGCGGCGTCGTACCGATGCCTTGTGAGGCGAAGTTGAGCCTGCCCGGATTGTCCCTGGCATGGGCGATGAACTCGCGCAGCGAACTTGCCGGAAAGTCCGGCCGGACCACCAGCACGTTGGGCACGGCAGTCATGATCGCCACCGGCATGAAAGCGGCGGGATCGAAATTGAGCTTGCGGTAGAGGAGCTGGTTGACGGTGAGCGGCGACGGCTGCGCCGCCAGCAAGGTGTAACCATCCGGGTCTGCCGCGGCGACCGCTTCGGCGCCGGTATTGCCGGCAGCACCCGGCCGGTTCTCGACGATGAACGGCTGTCCGAGGTGCTGCCGCAGCTTGTCCGCGATGATGCGCGCCGCGATATCGAGCCCGCCGCCGGCGGGCGCGGAGACGACGATCTTGACGGTGCGGCTGGGATAGTCGGTGTCTGCTGGCTGGGCATTGGCGGCGGGCGCCAGCAACGCGGCAGCGATTGTCGCAACGGCGACCGAAATGAGAGCCTGCCAATTCGCCATACGTCAGTGTGCGCCGACCACGGCGGCGCGCGCAAGCTGTGGAAGCGCAACGCTCGTGGCATGCGATTGCGCCGGCATGCGCCGGTGACACGTCGCCTACGTCGTCAGGACTTCTCGGTCAGGACCGCATCGAGAAGCCGGCGGCACTCGGTGAGTTCTGCCAGCATGGCCTCGAGCTTGCGCCTGTGGTCGCCAGCAAGCGCGCCGGACGCGGAATCCTCCCGTACGGGCGCCAGGCCCATCCGCTGACGTCGCGGCTCCGGCTTGGCGGCGGACACAGCCGCCACGCGCGGACGGTCATCGCCGTTCTCGTGCCCGGACGGCTCGTCCTCGGTGAGGTCCTCGATCGGCGGCTCGCGCCGTCTGCCAGGCAGATCACCGGATGCGGCAGCGTCCTCGCCGAGCAGCGACGGCAGCAGCCCGAACAGGCGCCGGCCGCGTTCGCCCGGAGCCGCGCTCTCGCTGTCCTCACCGTCGTCCGCCGCCTTGGCCGGCTGCGGCGCGCCCACCTGCCACACACTCTGTACGAACTTGATGCCGTGATCCTTGAGAATGCGTTGGACGCCACGGATCGTGTAGCCCTCGCCATACAGAAGGTGACGAATGCCACGCAGGAGATCGACGTCGTCGGGCCGGTAATAGCGCCGTCCCCCGCCGCGCTTCATCGGCCTGATTTGCGAGAAGCGGGTCTCCCAGAACCGCAACACGTGCTGCGGCAGGTCGAGTTCCTCCGCTACTTCGCTGATCGTACGGAACGCGTCCGGCGCTTTGTCCACCGCCGTCAACTCCTACTCCTGAGCCGGTATGCCGAGCCGCTGGCGCCCTTGCTCAGGCGCCTTCGAACTCGGTGTTGATACGTTGCTTGAGAATGGCCGATGGCTTGAACACCATGACCCGCCGCGGCGAGATCGGCACTTCCTTGCCGGTCTTCGGATTGCGGCCGACCCGTTCGCCCTTCTTCCGCACCACGAACGACCCGAACGAGGAGAGCTTGACCGTCTCCCCGCGTTCCAGGCAGTCGGTGATTTCCTTGAGCACCACCTCAACCAACGATGCGGATTCGGTCCGCGACAAGCCCACCTTTTGGTAGACCGCCTCGCACAGATCCGCGCGTGTCACTGTTTTTCCCGCCATCGCCAAGCCCCGCTTTCGGCGATCACCTATCCCGCTGAATAATCAACGATATGTACAAGATGCCACAGGGTCAACAAGGACAAAGTGCGGGCCCGACCGATCGGGTCACCATCGCACGAGCGCCGAACCCCAGGTGAACCCCCCGCCCATCGCCTCCAGAAGCACCAAATCCCCCCGCTTGATGCGCCCATCCGCCACGGCGACGCTCAAGGCCAGCGGAATCGAGGCCGCCGACGTGTTGCCATGCCGGTCGACCGTAATGATTACCTTCTCGGGCGCTATCCCCAACTTATGCGCCGATCCGTCAATGATCCGCTTGTTGGCCTGGTGCGGCACGAACCAGTCGACGTCGTCGGCCGTGTAGCCGGTTGCATTGAACGCGTCCACAATTACGTCGGTGATCATCGCCACGGCATGGCGGAACACCTCGCGTCCCTCCATGCGCAGGTGGCCGACCGTTCCGGTCGAGGCCGGCCCGCCATCGACGTAAAGCTTGCTCTTATAGCGCCCGTCCGAGCGCAGGTGGGTGGTCAATACGCCGCGGTCCTCGCGCCCGCCCGGCTGTGCCTGCGCCTCCAGCACGACCGCCCCGGCACCGTCCCCGAACAGCACGCAGGTGGTGCGGTCGGTCCAATCGAGAATGCGCGAATAGGTCTCCGCCCCGATGACCAGGGCGCGCTTGAAGTTGCCGCCGCGCAGGAGCCCGTCGGCCACCGCCACGGCGTAGACAAAGCCGGAGCAGACCGCCTGCAGGTCGAAGGCGGCGCCGTGGGTAATGCCGAGCCCGGCCTGGATCGACACCGCGCTGGACGGGAACGTGTTGTCGGGCGTGGCGGTGCCCAGCAGGATGAGGTCGATCGCCTGGGCGTCGACGCCGGCATGGGCGAGTGCCGCCTGCGCCGCCTTGAGGCCCATGTCGGAGGTGACCTCGCCGGGCGCGGCGATGCGGCGCTCGTGGATGCCCGTCCGCTGCATGATCCACTCGTCGCTGGTGTCGACCTTGCGGGCCAGTTCGTCGTTGGTGAGGATGCGTTGCGGAAGGTAGCTGCCGCAGCCGAGCACGACCGAGCGGGTGACCGTCACGAGGCAGCTCCGCCGACGGCCCGGGCTTCGCCGGTGCCGCGGACATAATGATCCAGCGTGTCGCTGATGCGCGCCAACAGGCCGTGGCGCACCATTTCATAACCGATATCGACCGCCGCCGCAAAACCTTCGGCGTCGCTGCCGCCGTGGCTCTTGATGACGATGCCGTTGAGCCCGACGAACACGCCACCATTGGCCTTGCGCGGATCCATCTTGTCGCGCAGCGCCGCGAACGCCCCGCGCGCCAGCAGGTAGCCGAGCTTGCTCAGCCAGCTCCGGCTCATGGCGCCGCGCAGGAGCTCAGCCATCTGACGGGCGGTTCCCTCCGCCACCTTGATGGCAATGTTGCCGGCAAAGCCTTCGGTCACCACCACATCCACGACGCCCTTGCCGATGTCGTTGCCCTCGATGAATCCCACATATTCGAAGTCCGGCAGCCGCGCCTCGCGCAGGATGCGTCCGGCCTCGCGGACCTCCTCCAACCCCTTGATCTCCTCCACCCCGATGTTCAGGAGCCCGACGGTCGGGCGCTCGTGGTTGAAGACAATGCGCGCCAGGGCGCTCCCCATCACGGCGAGGTCGACGATGTGCTGCACATCGGCACCGATCGAGGCGCCAACGTCGAGCACCACCGATTCGCCGCGCAGCGTCGGCCAGAACCCGGCGATGGCCGGACGCTCGATGCCGGCCATGGTCCTCAGGTGGAACTTGGCCATGGCCATCAGCGCACCGGTATTGCCGGCCGAAACCGCCACGTCCGCCTCTCCCTTCTTGACGGCGTCTATGGCAAGCCACATGGAGGATTTCCACCGCCCGGCCCGCAGCGCCTGGCTCGGCTTGGCGTCCATCTTCACCGCGACGTCGGTATGGACGAGCCGCGACACCGCCTTGAGCGACGGATGCTTCTCCAGCAGCGGCCCGATAATGGCGGCATCGCCGAACAGGACGAATTCCGAGTCCGGATGGCGCTGCAGCGATACTTCGGCCCCGGGAACCACCACCGACGCGCCGTGGTCACCCCCCATGGCGTCGAGCGCGATGCGCACCTTGTCGGGCATGGATGAACCTGGACTAGGCCTCCACAGACGCCGGAGAGATCGGTCCACCCGGAGCGATGACCGGCCGCAGGGCGGCGACAATAAAGCTTACGCTGCCACTCACAAGACTTGACATAGCCTAAATCACACCCCGTCAGGGCCGCTTTTTCAGCGCCGCCAGGGCGGCGAAGGGGTGCTCGGCCGCTTCCGCGGTCTCCGGAGCGGTGAATACCGCGCCCGCTTTGCGCGGATAGGGGTCAATCCCGAGAACAAGAAACTCGGTTGCAATGGCGCCGAGATCAACTGTCCCGTTGACCAGCGGCTCCGGCAGGTCGCGCGCGGTGATCTCCTCCTCACGGGCGACGGTTTCGCTCCCGCCGCATGGGACAAAGACGAGATCGACCGGCTCCTCCACCTCGTTCTCCACTGGCTCGAGCGTGACCACGCAGGTCTGGCGCACGGTCGCCGAGACTTGGCCGGTGACGCGCAAGCCGTTGCGGCCCTGGCGGATCAGGTCAAAGCTCGCGTGCAGCCGCGGCACCTCGTCGACCCCGGCCGCGCGCGCCAGCGCCGGCCGAATCGTCGCGTCGGGACTAAGGTCGAGCCGCAGGCCGCTTTCGGGGACGTCGTCCAGCCGCACCGGCACGCTCCACGCGGCAGGCGAATTTTGGCTCGTGCGCGCAACGCCTTGTCTGGTCATCATGGGCTCCGAATATAGTCTTTGCCGGGGGAAAATCGAGCGATCCCAGTCGCGCCACGATCGCGCCACAGAGCCCAAGGATAGTCCCGGCGGCTCCCCAATGCGGCGAAATGGCTGAAATGTCACCGGAGACGCATGGGGTCGCGCGCGTCCGGGGATATGGTCGTTAACGAATATGTCGCCGGTCCCGCGAGGGTAAGAGGGCTGGGGATGATCTTGTCGCAAGGATTTCGTCGGCGCGCGCGGGCCGCGCGAATGACCGTATTGGCCGCTGCGGCGCTGGCGACGCTGCTGACGGGCTGCGTTTTCACCGAGAGCTTCCAGCGCGGCTATGTGGTGCCCGAAGGCGCGCTCGAGCAGCTTCCGCTCGGGGCCAGCCAGGAGCAGGTGCTCATCGTGCTCGGCACGCCGTCCACCGTGGCAACGCTGAGCGGCGACGTGTTCTACTACATTTCGCAGCGCACCGAGCGCACCGCCTTCCTGCCGCAGAAGGAAGTCGACCGGCGGGTGGTCGCGGTCTATTTCGACAAGGACCGGCGGGTGCGCCGCTTGGCCGATTACGGGCTCAAGGATGGCCAGGTGTTCGACTTCATCAGCCGCACCACGCCCACCGCCGGCAGCGAACTGAACTACCTGCAATTCCTGATGAAGCAGATCATCCGCTGAGGCGGCTGTCGCCCGCGGCGAGCCGCGTACGCGCAGTCGGGCGACGCAAAGCGCGTCAATGGTGCGCCAGCACAGCCAACAGCAGCAGCGCGACGATGTTGGTGATCTTGATCATCGGGTTGACGGCGGGACCGGCCGTATCCTTGTAGGGATCGCCGACCGTGTCGCCGGTCACCGCGGCCTTGTGCGCTTCCGAGCCTTTGCCGCCGTAGTGGCCGTCCTCGATGTACTTCTTGGCATTGTCCCAGGCGCCGCCGCCCGACGTCATCGAGATGGCGACGAACAGGCCGGTAACAATCACGCCGAGCAGCATGGCGCCGACCGCCGAGAACGCGGCCGACTTTCCCGCGGCTCCCCCGCCAGCGATGAAGTAGATGGCGAAATAGACCACGATGGGTGACAGCACCGGCAGCAGCGACGGCACGATCATCTCCTTGATCGCCGCCCTGGTGAGCAGATCGACCGCGCGGGCATAGTCCGGCTTGTCCTTGTACTCCATGATGCCGGGCTTCTCGCGGAACTGGCGGCGCACCTCCTCGACGATGGCCGAGGCGGCGCGGCCGACCGCCGTCATGCCAAGCGCACCGAACAGGTAGGGC
>DATFWC010000101.1:0-22526 GCA_035259885.1 Xanthobacteraceae bacterium | reverse complement strand
CGCCAGAACGCCAATCGGTTCGTCTCACTGATGCCGAGCATTCTCACCAGCAAGGACTTTTGGGGCGGCGTGATGCTGATCGCGATCGGCGTCGCGGCGGTCGTCATTGCGCGCGACTACCCGTTCGGCACCGCGCTGCGCATGGGGCCGGGCTATTTCCCCACCGTGCTGGGGGCCGTGCTGTGCGCCTTCGGCCTCTACCTGGCGGCACGCGGCGCGCGCAGCAGCGACGCCATCAGCGGCGACTGGTCGCCGCGCGCGCTCATCATCGTGCCGCTCTCGCTGGTGCTGTTCGGCGTGCTGATCGACCGCGCCGGATTCATCCCGGCGCTGGTCGTGCTGATCATCGGGTCTTCCGCCGCCGGCAAGGAGTTCAGGCTCGGCGAGGTCGTGCTGCTCGCCGTCGCGCTCACGCTGTTCTGCGTCGTGGTCTTCATCTGGGGCCTCGGGCTGCCTTATCCGCTGCTGGCAGGCTTCTGACATGGACCTGTTCAACAACCTGATCTTCGGCTTCGCGGTCGCGCTGTCGCTGCAGAACCTGCTCTATTGCTTGATCGGCGTGCTGGTCGGCACGCTGATCGGCGTGCTTCCCGGCATCGGCCCGCTGGCGACCATCGCCATGCTGCTGCCGATCACGTTCAACGTCGCTCCGGTGGCTGCGCTGATCATGCTGGCCGGCATCTACTACGGCGCCCAGTACGGCGGCTCGACCACTGCCATCCTGGTGAACCTGCCGGGCGAAACCTCGTCCGTGGTCACCTGCATCGACGGCTACCAGATGGCGCGCCAGGGCCGCGCCGGACCGGCGCTGGCGATCGCGGCGATCGGCTCGTTCTTTGCCGGCACCGTGGGCACGCTGCTGATCGCGCTGGCCGGGCCGCCGCTCGCCGAGGTGGCGCTGAAATTCGGCGCGCCGGAATATTTTTCCCTGATGCTCATGGGCCTGGTGGCGGCGGCGATCCTGGCGCAGGGCGACATGGTGAAGTCGCTGGCCATGGTGGCACTCGGACTGCTGCTCGGCATCGTCGGCAACGACGTCAACACCGGCCTGCCGCGCTTCACCTTCGGCATCAACGAGCTGACCGACGGCATCGGCTTCGTGGTGGTGGCGGTCGGCGTGTTCGCGGTCGGCGAAATCATCAGCAACATCGGCGGCAGCGAGCCGCGCGAGGTGTTCACGGCGAAGGTGACGCATCTCTATCCCACCCGTGACGACCTCAGGCGCTCGCTCGGCCCGATCTTGCGCGGCACCGCGCTCGGCTCGTTCTTCGGCGTGCTGCCGGGCACCGGGCCGGCGGTGGCCTCGCTGTCATCCTACCTGGTGGAGAAGAAGCTCGCCGACGATCCGTCGCGCTTCGGCCGCGGCGCGATCGAAGGCGTGGCCGGCCCGGAAGCCGCCAACAACGCCGACGCCCAGTGCAAGTTCATCCCCATGCTGACGCTGGGCCTGCCCGTCAGCGGCGTGATGGCGCTGATGCTGGGCGCGCTCACCATCCAGGGCATCCAGCCGGGTCCCGAGGTGATGGCGCAGCGGCCGGAGCTGTTCTGGGGCCTGATCGCCAGCATGTGGATCGGCAACCTGATGCTGGTCGTGCTCAACCTGCCGCTGGTGGGCGTGTGGGTGAGCATGCTCAAAGTGCCGTATCGCCTGCTGTTCCCCGCCATCATGGCGTTCTCGGCCATCGGCATCTATAGCGTCAACAACAGCGCGTACGAAATCTACATGGCGGCGCTGTTCGGCGTGCTCGGCTTTCTGTGGATCAAGCTCGGCTTCAGCCCGGCGCCCATGCTGCTCGGCTTCGTGCTCGGGCCGATGATGGAGGAGAATCTGCGGCGCGCCATGCTGATGTCGCGCGGGGACCCTTCCGTGTTCGTGACGCGGCCGATCAGTCTCGGGTTCATCATCGTCACCGTGCTGATCCTGGTCCTCATGATGGCGCCGGCGATCCGCAAGGGTCGCGAAAAGGTAGCGGAATAATTCGGCGTCGTTCCTGCGTAGGCGGGAACCTAAGATCACCGGCCTCGCGTCATTTGTTCCGATGGTGTTCATGGGTCCCGCTCGCGGGGACGACAGCCCTTCGTTACAGGCGATACACCCGCTCCGCCGTACCACCCAGCACCGCGGCGCGTTCGCTGGCGCTCAAGCTCGACACCAGATCGGTGATGCCGCGCCACACATCCACGTAACTGCCGCCGAGCAGGATGACCGGCCAGTTGCTCGCCGCCATGACGCGATCCGGACCGAACCGTTCGAGCACGTGGTCGACGTAGGGTCGGATTTCCGCCGTGGACCAGCGCCAGCGCATGACGATGTCGAGCCCGGCGGACAGCTTCATGCTGACATTCGGGCATTCGGCGGCGCGCGCAATGAGGCCGGCCCACGGCTCCCATCCCTGCTCCGGCACCGGCGGACGCCCGAGATGGTTGATGACGACAGAGAGATCGGGCAGCCGCCGCGCGGTCGCGAGCACGGCCTCGAGCTGGCGCGGATTGATCGGGATGGCGTCGAAGGCCAACCGCTGTGTCGCCAGCATTTTGAGCGACTCGTGGACCTTGCCCTGCAGGATCCATTCGGGATCGGGCTCGTTGCTGATGAGGTGACGAATGCCGACCAGTTTTCCCCGGGGGCCCAGGGTTTCGAGCGCCCGCGCCGCCGCCGGCGGATCGGCGAGCGGCACCCAGCCGACCACGCCGCGCACGAATTTTTCCTGGCGGGAAATGTCGAGATATTCGCCGGTCTCGCCGGTCTCGTGCAAGACCTGGATGAGCACGGTGCCGTCGATGCCGCAGGATTTGAGCTCACGCGCCAGGTCTTCGGGGGTGAAATCGCGATTAAGCTGGTCGCCGGCGGCCTCCGGCCATTTGTACCTGTGTCTGCTCAGCCACCAGAAATGATGATGCGAGTCGGTGACGCTCATGCGGACACAAACCTCCCCTCACCGGCCGGTCCATTCCGGCTCGCGCTTGTCGACGAAGGCGCGCACCCCGATGCGAAAATCGTCGCTGCCGTAGCAGGCCCGCACCAGATCGGCGTCACCCGGCAGGCCGGCATGCAGCAGGCGGCGGATCGCCTCCTTGGATACCCGCATGGTGACGGGCGCATTGTGCGCGAGGCGGTCGCACAGTTCGCCGACACGGCGGTCGACGTCGCCGGGCGCCACAATCTCCACCAAAAACCCGCCGCCCAGCGCCTCCTCGGCGCTGATCAGTTCCCCCAGCAGCAGCACGCGCTTGGCGCGCGACGCGCCCAGCGCCGCCACCAGGCGCGCCGTGTTGGCGACCGACAGGCAGTTGCCGAGCGTGCGCGCGATCGGAACGCCGAAGCGCGTGCCTGGGGTGGCAACGCGCAGGTCGCAGCAGGCCGCGATGGCCAGCCCGCCGCCGATGGCAAAGCCTTCGATCACGGCAAGAGTCGGCATCGGGAGGGCTTCAAGGGCGTCGAGATAGGCCTCCATGCGCTGCTCGTAGGCGATGCCGTCGTCGCCCGACTTGAACTGAAGGAACTGGGCGATGTCGGTTCCGGCCACAAAAGCCTTGCCGCCGGCGCCGCGGAACACGACGGCGCGCACCTTGCCGTCGTCGCGCAGGCGCGCGCAGATGTCGGCGAGCTGCTCGTACATCCGCCAGGTCATGGCGTTGCGCGCCTCCGGCCGGTCGAACACGACCGTCGCGATGCCGTCCTGGCAATCAAGGCGCACTTCTCCGTCGCTCATGGAATGCTCCGCAGGCCTCAGGTCGGGCTCAGGCCGAGCGTCAGTTGCTGCGCGGCCGCAAGGTTGGAAAGGCGATGACTTCGCGGATGGAGGTTGCGCCGGTGAGCAGCATCACGAACCGGTCAATGCCGACGCCGAGGCCGCCCGCCGGCGGCATGCCGTGTTCGAGCGCCTCGAGGAAGTCGGAATCGAGGACGGACGCATACTCGCCCCCTTCGCGCGCATGCTTGAGCTGCTCCTCGAGAACGGCCCGCTGCGCCACCGGATCATTCATCTCGGAAAAGGCGTTGGCGATCTCCATGCCGAAGCAGAACGTCTCGAACCGCTCCGCAATGCGCGGGTCGTCGGCACGGCGCTTGGCCAGCGGCGAGATGGCGGCGGGAAAATCGACCACGTGGGTCGGCTCGACCAAGCTCGCCTCGACCAGCTCGGTGAACAGTTGCTCGACCGCATGGCCCCAGCCCTGCTCCGGCTCGAGCTCGCGCTTGAGACGGCGCGCCGCGATGCCGCGCGCCTGGTCGTCGGTCATGGCGCGCAGATCCTCGCCCAGCGCCGCACTGGTGGCATCGACCATGCTCAGGCGGCGGAACGGGGGCCTCAGATCGACGCTTGCGCCTTCCAGCGCGACGATCGTGGTGCCGCGCACATCGAGGCAGCATCGTTCGACCATGCCCTCGAACAATTGCATCATGCGCTCGTAGTCCGCGTAGGCCTCATAGGCCTCCAGCATGGTGAACTCGGGATTGTGGCGCGTCGAAATGCCTTCATTGCGGAAATTGCGGTTCACCTCGAAGATCCGGTCCGACAGGCCGCCGACCAGGAGCCGCTTGAGGTATAGCTCGGGCGCGATGCGCAGGTAGAGATCGAGATCGAGCGCATTGTGATGCGTGACGAACGGCCGCGCCGCGGCGCCGCCGTAGAGCGTCTGCAGCATCGGCGTCTCGACCTCGGTGTAGCCGTTGTCGGTAAAATATTTTCGGATTGCCGCGATGATGCGGGCGCGCGTCAGCAGCGTGTCGCGCGTGCCCTCATTGGCGATGAGATCAAGGTAGCGCTTGCGATAGCGGGTCTCGACATCGGCGAGCCCGTGATATTTTTCCGGCGGCGGGCGCAAGGCCTTGGCCAGCATTGCGGCGTGCGTCACATCCACCGTCAGCTCGCCGCGCTTGGTACGCCGGACCGCACCGGACGCACCGAGAAAATCGCCGAGGTCGAGGGCATCGAGCACGCGCCGGAGCGGCTCCGCCAGGTCCTTGAGGTTGAAATAGAGCTGCAGCTTGCCCGACCCGTCATTGAGGTCGACGAACATGCCGCTGTTGCGAATGGAGGTCACCCGGCCGGCGACGTGGACATCGATACCGGAATTGACGCCGGCTTCGAGCGCCGCGAACTGCTGCTGAATCTCGGCGTTCCGGTGGGTTCGCTGCCAGCGCGCCGGATAGGGATCGATGCCCTGCTGCCGCAACTGCTCCGCCTTGGCGTGCCGGGCATCAACGGTGTCCTGTTGCGGATCGGCAACCGCGTCGGTCATGCGGGCAGTCTCTTGTTCAGCCGAGCGATCCGGCGAGGGCGCGGAACGACGTCCTTTCGGGAACCGTCACATAGCGTGCAACATCGTGGCGCGGCAACCCGTCTCGCACCGGCCGGTGGTCACGGCGTGCCGGGCGGTGCAACCACGGTCGGCACGACGGGCACTTCGCCAGGGCGCTGCCAGCCACCGCCCAGGGCCTGGAACAGGCTCAAGATCGCCTGAAAGCGGGCAAGCCGCACCTGCACCATCACGTCCAGCGCCTGGAACAAGGTCTGCTGCGTATTCAACAGCGTCACCAGGTCTATGGTGCCCTCGCGCAGGCGTGTTTCCGAGAGATCGAAGGCGCGGCGGGAGCTGTCCACCACCTCGCGTTGACGGCGCGCTCGCTCGGCGTTCTGCTCGATGGCGATGAGCGCATTCTCGACGTCGGAGAAGGCGGAAATCACGCTCTGGCGATAGAGCTGCAGCAGCTCTTCCTGGCGGCCCTGCTGCACGTTGAGCAGGCCCTTGAGCCGGAACCCGTCGAAGATAGGTTGCGTCAGTCCGGCCGCGATCGAGTAGAAGGCCGATTCCGGACGGAACAGGGTCTTGAGCGCGTTGCTGGCGAAGCCGCCGTCCCCGGTGAGCTGGATGGTGGGCAGGAACGCGGCACGCGCCGCGTAGACATTGGCGTCGGCGGCGGCGAGCTGCGCTTCGGCCTCGCGGATGTCCGGCCGCCGAGTGAGAAGCTCGGCGGGCAGCCCGGGCGTGACGCGCGGCAGCGCCAGCCGGTCCAGGGTGCCGCCGCGGACGCTCATCTGCTCCGGCGCGCGGCCGACCAGGACCGCCAGCGTGACCTTGTTCTGCAGAAACAGTTGTTCGAGCGTCGGAATCACGGCGCGCTGCTGGGCCACCACGCTTTCCTGCTGGGCGACGTCGAGGTCCGATGCGGTGCCGGCCTCGCGGCGCTGCACGATCACGTCGAGCACGCGAATGGCGGCGCGCAGGTTGTCGCGCGCGATGCGCAGGCGATCCTGCGAGGCGAGGACGGTGAAATACTGGTTGGCCACAGTGGCCAGAACCGCGAGGGCCACGACGTCGCGATCGTAGCGGCTGGCGACCGCGTTCTCCTCGGTGGCGCGCAGCGTCGCCCGGTTCTTGCCCCAGAAGTCGACTTCGTAGCTGGCATTCAGCGAAACGCTCAGCACGGCGCGATCCCGCCCGCCCGGCGCGCGGGCGCGTGTGGCGCTGGCGTCGAAATTGACGGCCGGCAGCAGCGCCGAGCCGGCGACGCGCGCCAAGCCGTCGGCCTGAATGATCCGGGCGACCGCGGCCGCGATGTTGAGATTGGCGACCTCGGCCTCCTGCATCAGATCGGTGAGTTCGCGCGAGCGGAACCCGCGCCACCACTCGAGCTTGGGCAGCGCCGCGTTCGGATTGCCGCGCCCATAGCGATAGGACGCCGGCAGATCGAGCGCGGGGTCGGATTTTTCCGCCGTGAGGATGCAGCCGGTCAGGCCCGGAGACAGAAGTGCGACCGCAAGCACCAAGCAGGGCGCAAGGCCCCGCCGCGGCCGGCCGCGCCCTCGTACCAGGCGTTGTGTGAACGGGTTCTGCGTCAAAGCCCAAGCCTGAGCGAACCGCCCCGCCAGCGGTTGCGCGTGCCGCATTGCGAATCAGGGTGGCTGCCGTCCCCCGACAACCGCCACGGCATTGGCAATGTTATCCGGGGCGGCTTGCGACTGAAAGCGTTTCGGAGATTACGAAGGTGTGGATCGTTGGGTTCATACCTTGCTGTATTTTCTACGGAAAATCGGTTCCCATCCCGGATCGAGTCCGGGGCAGGCTCTTTCGGGAAAATGCGTTGCCATACCGCAACAGTGTCCGCGTCAGGCCGGCGACCCCGTCGGGCACCGCCACCAGGGCGCCGGGGGGCGCGACGCGCGGCGCGGTTTGCCGGAGCGGGCGCGATGTGATAGGGCAGCGCTCCCGGGCCACGACAACCGCCCGGTGAGCTGCCGCGCAGCCAAGCGTTGTCTCGCTCCGCCCGGAGGGAGACACATGTTCAGCGGCAATCCCATCTCCCACACCACCACCCTGCTCTACGCGGCGCGCGGTGTGCGCGGCTTTGCCGACGGCTTTGCGATCATCATCCTGCCGGCCTACCTGTCGGCCATCGGCTTCGATGCGGTCTGGGTGGGCGTGGTGGCGACGGCCTCCCTGCTCGGATCGGCGGTGCTGACGCTGGCGGTCGGATTCCTGGGGGCGCGCCATGACCTGCGCGCTCTGTTGACGGTGGGCGCCATCGTGATGGTCGCCACGGGGCTCGCCTTCCCGCAATCGGCCGACATCGCCTTCATCGCTCTGGTGGCCTTCATCGGCACAATCAATCCGTCGACCGGCGATATCGGCATGCTGGTGCCGCTCGAACACGCCACCCTGGCGCGCGTGGTGCCCGACAAGGCGCGCACCCGCGCCTTCGCGCGCTACAGCCTGATCGGGGCGCTGGCGACCGCCGCCGGCTCGCTGGCGGCGGCCACGCCGCAGTTCCTCATCGCCGCCGGCTTCACCACGATCGGCGCGTTCCAGGCGATGTTCTACGCCTATGCGGCGCTCGGCGTCGTGAACGTGCTGCTGTATCGCCGGCTGCCGCACGTCGAAGCCACCGACATGCGCACCACTGGCAGCGCGCTCGGACCGTCGCGCGGCATCGTCTACCGGCTCGCCGCCCTGTTCAGCCTCGACGCTTTCGCGGGCGGCTTCATCGTGCAGTCGCTGCTGGCGCTGTGGCTGTTCGAGCGCTTCGAGCTCTCGCTGGCGGCGGCGAGCCTGTTCTTCTTCTGGTCGAGCGTGCTGAGCGCGTTCTCCTATCCGGTTGCTGCCTGGCTGGCGCGCCATATCGGTCTCGTCAACACCATGGTGTTCACCCACATTCCGTCGAGCATCTGCCTCATCCTGGCGGCCGTATCGCCGAACCTCGGCATCGCGCTGACGCTGCTGCTGGTGCGCTCGGCGCTGTCGCAGATGGACGTGCCGACGCGCACGTCCTACGTCATGGCGGTGGTCACGCCGGCCGAACGCACGGCCGCCGCGAGCGTGACGGCGGTGCCGCGCAGCCTCGCCTCATCCATGAGCCCGGCGCTGGGCGGCCTCATGCTCACCAGCGCGTTTTCCGGGCTGCCGCTGGTGGTGTGCGGCGTGCTGAAGATTTCTTACGACCTGGCGCTGTTGTGGTCGTTCCGCCACGTCAAGCCGCCGGAGGAGAAGCGACCGTCCGACTGACCCGCGTCACGCGTCGCCGCCGGTCCGGCCCATGGTGGCGACCATGTCGAGGACCTGCACGCCCTCCGGCAGCTCGATCAGGAACTCGGCATCGCGCGCGAGATGATGGATGCGGCGCGGGTCGTCGCCGGCAAAACGTGACATGGCCTCGACGCCTTCCCAGTAGGAGATGGTCACGAACTCGCTTTCGTCGGCGCGGTCCTCGCGCAGCATCTGCACGCCCAGGGCCTTGTCGGCGAGCGGCTTGATGCCGTGCTCGTAGAGGTATTCGGCATAGGCGTCGGCCTTGGCCGCTGTGGTGCGACCGCGCCAGATGCGCGCAATGGCCGGCCGCAAGGATTTGCGCGCGTCCGTCATGACATGCTCCTTCCGGGCCCCAGCGGGGTCTAGGCTTGCGCGAGATAGCACGGCAGCTCGCGCTCGAATTCCGGGAAATAGCGCGCGATCACCGTCACGTCGAATTGTCCCAGGATCGACTCCTTTGGCTCGCGATCGAGCAGGAAACGGAAGGCGGCCTCGACGCATTGCTCGTCGGTATGCCGGCCGCCCGCCAGGCGCCGCAACGTGTCGCGCGACATGGTGACGTGGTGACGGGTCTCGCCCTTTCCGACGCGGACCACGACCTCGAAGCCAAGCGGATCGCCGTCGGAGGTGCGCCGGACCTCGATCATGGCTCTCTCACCGCGCCGCGCGCAGCCTGCCGGCAAAGCTCTGGCCACCCGCCATCTGCGGATTGGAGGGCTCGTAGCGCTCCCGGCGCTCGCGCGCCAATACGGCGGCGCGCGCCAGCACGAAGGCGTCGCGCAGATTGTCAGTCTTCGGCATCGCCTCGCTGAAGAAGGCCCGGCCGAAAAATGTCCAGGTGGCAGCCTTCTCGCAGCCGAAGGACGGATGGGTGGCGTCGGCGGCGGTGATCACCTGCGTGTCGGCGTCGGCCAGCGGCAGAAAGATTCCGGAATAGCAGGCCGAGATGATGACGACCTTCTGGCGCACCCCGGTCTCGCGCAGCATCGCGGCGAGCTGCGCAGGCGTCAGAAAGCCCAGCCGCCGGCCGGTCTGAACGGCGATGCCGCGCGGCGAGCCGTGCGAGGTGAGAAAGACGAACAACACGTCGTTGTCGCGATCCATGCGTGCCGCGGTGGCGACAAGCGCGTCGCGCAACCTCGCCGGGGTCGCCTGGGTCGAGCCGCGCCGGTTGGTGCGGACCAGCGGCTTGACGCCGCGGCCGTAGCGCTGCGACAGGATGGCGGCCGCGCGCGTCGCTTCCGAGTGAAACACGTTGAGCTCGTCGGACAGGCCAAACGCCACGATTTGGGCTTTTGGTGCCGCCTCGACAGTTTGGGCATAGGCGGAGTGGACCGGCACCACGGCCAGCAGGATGAACACCAGAAGGCTATGAACACCGGGTCGCAAGCGCATGATCGTCTCCGCGGCGACGCCTTATAGTCGGTTCACTGCGGCCGCAACAGCTCGGGCAGGCGCCACGCGACGGTCTGGCGGCCGTTTTTGAAGGCTGCGACCGGCTGCGCAATCTCGGCGACCGCCTGCTCGGGCGCCTGCGCATTGATGACGACGACGTCGGCCGGATGGCCGACCGTGAATCCGTAATCCTTGATGTTGAGCAGCCGCGCCGACCGGTCCGTGAGCATGCGAAAGCATTCGCGCAAGCCAGCCGGGCGGTCGACCTGGAGAACATTGGCATAGAGGTTCGCCATGCGGATGAGCGAGCAGTCGCCATAGGGCGTGGCCGGATTGAGGATGTTGTTGGAGGAGAGCGAGCAGTTGACGCCGTGCTTGAGCAAAAAGTTGGCGTCGGCGACACCGCGCCGCACGTTGTGGTCCTGATCGCGTCCCATGAGAAAAAGGTCGGTCGCCGGCAGCACCGTGACGGCGATGCCGCTGTCGGCAAGCGAGCGCGCCAGCGCCGCCACCTGGTCGGGCGGCATGAGCGACAGTTTCGCCATGTGACCGACCACGACGCGTCCGCCGCGCCTGTACTGGTCGGTGAGCTGCCGCACCAGATGGATGTTCATGGCCTCCGCCGTATGGCCGACGTCGAGATGCATGTCGATGTCGACGTCGAAGGCGTGGGCGAGTTCAAAAATGCGACGGATCTGACCGGCCTCGTCGCTGTCGTAGCGCGGCGCACCGCCGATCACGCGAGCGCCGCGCTTGAGTCCCTGGACCAGGAGCTCCTCGGTGCCCGGATAGCTGATCAGCCCTTCCTGCGGAAAGACGCAGATCTCGATATCGATCGCCCATTTGTAATCGGCGATCAGTGACTGCACGCCTTCGAATCCGCGCATGCCGATGCCCGGATCGACCTCGACCTGGGTGCGCATGCGCGTGGTCCCGTGCAGGATGCACTGCTCCAGGGTGCGCTCAGCACGCTGGCGTACATCCTCCACCGACATGTCCTTCTTCAGCGGCGCCACGCCGACGACGGGGCTGAGCTTGTGGCGCTCCTGCGGGGCGCAGCGGTCGATGATGCGCGACTTGTCAAGGTGGATGTGGCTCTCGATGAGGCCCGGACAGGCGAGACGCCCCTCGGCATCATAGATTTGCGCGTCCGCCGTGAGCCCGCGCTCGATCGCCATGAGGCGGCCGCCGGCGATTCCGATATCCAATGGGCCGTCGGCGATGCGATCGGCCAGAAGCGCATTGCGGATGATGAGGTCCAATCTACTCTGCCCTGATGTTGGCGGCCTTGATCAATGGCCACCATTTCTCGATCTCGGCCTTGTGGTACGCCGCGAGCGCTTCCGCGGTCTGCTGCTCGGGCGGCGGGATTTCCTGGCCAAGACCGACGAGGCGCTGGCGCACAGCCGGATCGGCGAGCGCCGCCATGGCGGCGGCGGTCAGTTTCGCAATGACATCGCGTGGCGTGCCCTTGGGCACCCACAGGCCGTACCACGTCGAAATGTACACGCCGGGCGCGCCGGCCTCATCGACGGTGGGAATGTCGGGCGCCGCCGCGAGGCGCGCGGGCGACGTCACCGCATAGGCCTTCACGTTGCCGCTGCGCACGTGCGGCAGAGCGGTGATCGCCTGGTCGAACGTCAGATCGATATGGCCCGCCACCAGATCGCGCATGATCTCGGACGAGCCGGCGCGATACGGCACGAACTGGAACTGGGTGCCGGTGACTTTCTGGAAATAGACGCCGCTGACGTGCTGGCCGGCGCCGGGCCCCGCCGTGCCCTCGGTGGCCTTGTCGGGGTTGGCCTTGAGCCAGGCGATCAACTCCTTGAGATCTTTCGCCGGCAGATCCTTGCGCGCAACGACCACATAGGGATTGCTGGGCAGGCGCGCCACCGGCTCAAAGTCATTCAGCAGGTCGTAGGGCAGCGTGTAGATCGCGCCGTTGACCACGTGCGAGGGCCAGTTGCCGATGCTGACGGTGTAGCCGTCCGGCGTCGCACGCACCGCGCGCCCAACACCGATGGTGCCCGAAGCACCGGTCACGTTCTCGATCAGCAGCGGCTGGCCGAGCGCGGCCCGCATCGGCTCGATCATCACCCGGGCGAGCGTATCGACCGGGCCGCCGGCCCCAAACGGCACGATCAACGTGATCGGACGCGACGGAAAGGACTGAGCCACCGCCATGCCGACGGCGGCCAGCGTGACGCCTGCGACGGCCAGCGCGGCCCGCCTCATCGCCAGCACCTCATGTCATTGCGAGCGCGCATTCTCGCCGATCCAGTTCATGATCATGTCGGCGATCTGCAGGTTGTTCTTGTCCATCATAAGCATGTGGCTGTTGCCCTTCTGGCCGGCCTCGGGCAGCAGCAGGAATTTGGCTTTGCCGCCCGCCGATTTGATTGCATTTATCGTGCCAATGCAGCCGTTGCGGCGCGTGTCGCCGTTGGGACCCGGCGCGCCTTCGCTGAAATCGCCCCACACCGACAGCATCGGAACCTTGGAGAAGGTTTTCGTGATTTCGTCGGCGGTGGCCGGCACGCAATTCCCTTCGACGTTGACGAAGGCGGCGACGTTATCGGAATGCTGGCGCACCAGATCCATGCCGTAGGCACCGGATTGCGAATGCACGATGACGACGGCGGGACCGATACGGTCCGCCAACGCCGCCAGCGCGGCGACGGTATTGGCGCCGCCGCCGGCCAGCGTGCTCTCGGTATTGGGCACGAGCTGAGAAAAGTATTGGTCGAGCGCCTCGACCGGGAACTGCGTGCCGGGATACGGCGTCGGATAGGACGAGCCGACCCGGAAGAAGCTCCAGGCGCGTTCGCGCGTGGCAAGCGGGAACTCGGGCATCGCGGCCGCACTCGACTCGGCCTTGGCGCGATTGATCGGGGTCGGATCGAAGCCCGACCGGGCGCGGCCGGCGTGATCGACAATGAAGACCGGGAAATTGTTGCGGGCGAAGTAGGTGGCCCAGCCTTCGCGGCCGTCGGGCGTGGATTCGTAGGTCGCGCCGGTGTGGCCGGATCCCGGCACCATGATGACGGCCGGCCCGCGAATTATGCGGGGGATGAGGTACTGCACGTACATCTGGCCGGTCATGATCTCGCCGGGCGGCGTGGGACCGGCCGGGCCGGTGCCGAGATGGGACGACGTGACGGTGCGCCCGCCGATGAAGAAACTGCCAAAGTCCTGCAGCTCCAGCGGGCCGCCGAGCGATCCGGCCGCCGCGGTCGCGATACTGGCCAACAGCAACGGCAAAGGCAGCGACAACCTGCGGGCAATGGTCCACGTTCGGTTCACGATCATCATCATGCCCTCCTTCTTGTTCGTCTTTACTCGGCGCCCATTCCACTCCAACCACGCGACGATGGCGACCGCCGCCGCTATGGCTTCAGGGCCTCACGCCAGTTCAGGCCCGCTCCCCCGAGCAGCTCGTCGACGCGCACGTTGTCTTCGCCCGGGACGCGGATACGCTTGAACGTCATCGCGTCGGCGGATAGCGGCTTGGTGGCATCGAGGCCCATCTTGGCACCCACGCCGTCGCGCGTCGACGGGTCGAGCTTCGAGCCCTGGCTGTTCGGCACGATGACGAGATCCTGGTCGGCCTGGAACCTGGTCGCGATCGCCCATTCGACCTCGGCCGGATCGTGGATGTCCACGTCGTCATCGACCACCACGACGTGCTTGATGTCATAGTGTCCGGCGAAGGCGCCGAGCATGACGTTCTTGGCCTCGCCTTCCTGCCGCTTCCTGATCCGCACATAGAGGTGATAGCGCCCGACGCCGCCGCGCGACAGATGCACGTCGAGCACATTGGGGAAGCTGCGTTTGAGATGGGCCAGGAGGGTTGCCTCGCGCGGCACCGCGCCGAGCAGGATGTGCTCGAGGCCGCCGCCAACGATGGTGTGGAAGATCGCATCCTGGCGCTGCGTCACGGCATCCACCTCGACGACGTGGCGCATGGCGCGCTCGCTGTAGTACTGGGGAAATTCGCCGAACGGTCCTTCCGGCTCGCGCACGTCCGGCAACAGCCGGCCCTCGACCACGATCTCGGCGTCGGCCGGCACGCACAGCTCGCTGGTCATGCACTTGACCACGGGGAGCGGCTGGCGATGCAGCGCGCCGGCGATTTCCAACTCGTCATGGCCGAGCGGCACGATGGCCTGCGACGCCAGCAGCGTGAGCGGATCGACGCCGATCACGATCGCCACCGGCAGCGCCTGACCGCTCCGCTCCGCCGTCTCGAACATCATATGTGTGTGCCGCGGCAGCAGCAGCACGCCCAGCCGGTTCGGCCCGCTCAACTGGCAGCGATGGATCGACACGTTCTGCCGCCCGGTCTCCGGGTTGCGCGCGATCAACAGGCCGGCCGTGATGTACGGCCCGCTGTCGTGCTCGTTGTGCACCGGCAAGGGCAGGATCTCTGCCAGGTCGACGTCGCGATGCACCACCTCCTGGACCGGCGCCGGCGCCGCGCCGAGCTGCCGGCACGGAACCGGGTTGAGCGCCGCATCCTGGAACGCGGCGAGCAGTTCGCCCGGCTCCACGCCCATGGCGTCGGCGATCCACTGGCGGTCGGAGACCAATCCGGACACGACCGGGACGCGGTGGCCGCCCGGCCGGGGGAACAGGGTGGCGCGGCGCCCGTCCAGCCGCTTGGCAATCGCCGCCAGCTCGAAGCGCAGATCGACCCCCGGCCGGGCGATCGTCAATCGATCCTGCGCCGCGAGACGATCGAGCCAATCGCGCAACGTGCGGATCGGTTGCGGCGCGTTGTCGCCGCGCGGAGGCTGGGCCAAGGAAAGGTGCCGCCCGGAGGGCGCCGTTTGACGAGTTTTGGCCATGCGGCTTCAATCACCGATGGTTGTGAGGCCTGAGGGATTGTGGATCGACCGGAATGCCGTGATGATCGGGACTTGTAGCACAGGCGGGCGCACCGGGGCGCCTCAATTGTGGCCGCCGCGCGACCGACGCGCGGAACCGACAGGAAGGGACAAATGACAGGACACGTGCTGGCCGGCGTACTGGGGGCGCTCACCGCAATCCTCGGCAACACTTTTGCCGCAGCGCAGACCTATCCGGAGCGACCGATCCAGGTCATCGTGCCGTTTGCCGGCGGCAGCGCCAGCGACGTGGTCACGCGCATCATCCTCGACCGGGCGGGCAAATCGATCGGCCAGCCCTTCATCATCGACAACCGTCCGGGCGCCGGCGGCAACACTGGCACAGCGGCGGGGGCCAAGGCCACGCCCGACGGATATACGCTCATCGCCAGCGGGTCCGGGCCGATGGCTGCCAACAAGACGCTCTATCGCGAGCTGGGCTACGATCCCGAAACCGATTTCGAGCACATCTCGCCGTTCGCCTATTTCACCATCGTGGTCACCGCGAGCACGAAGCTTCCGGTCAAGACGCTGGCCGAGCTCATCGCCTATGCCAAAGCCAACCCCGGTCTCAACTACGGCTCGGTCGGTATCGGCAGCTCGCAGCATTTGTCGGGCGCGTATTTCGAGCAGGTCGCCGGCATCCAGCTCACGCACGTGCCTTACCGCAACATCGCGCAATATGGGCCGGACATGATTGCCGGCACCGTTCCGCTCGGCTTCCAGTGGCTGCCGAACGTGAACGCGCCGCTCAAGGCCGGCGGTGCCCGCGCGTTGGCGGTGGCGGGCAAAAAGCGATTGGAGGCCTTGCCCGACGTGCCGACCACGGCCGAAGCGGGACTGCCGCAGTACGAAGCGTCCGGCTGGTTCGCCCTGCAGGCGCCGCGAGGCACCCCGAAGGCAATCGTCGCCAAGCTCAACCACGAACTGGCCGCCGCCGCTGCGGATCCCATCGTACGGCAGAAGTTCCTCGAGGTCGGCGCGCAACCGGACGTCATGTCGCCGGAGGAGGCGAAAAAATTCATCTCCGACGAAACGGTGAAATGGCGGGACATCATCACCAAGGCCGGCATCCCGCAGATCCAGTAGCGGCGTGAGCGACCAGGAGCGCGTGCTCGTCGCCGGGGCCGGCCCGGTCGGCCTCACGGCGGCCGCGGACCTGGCGCTCAACGGCGTACCGGTGACCGTGCTCGAGGCCGGGCCGGACCTGAGCGAGGAATCGCGCGCCTCGACCTTTCATCCGCCGACGCTCGACATGCTGGAGCGGCTCGGCGCCGCGGAGCCGCTGATGGCGCAGGGCCTGATCGCGCCGCGCTTCCAGTACCGCTCGCGGCGGCACGGCGTGATGGGCACGTTCGACTTTGCGACAATCGCGGATGTCACCGCGCATCCTTACCGCGTGCAGTGCGAGCAGTCTCGGCTCACGCGCATCCTGCGGGATCGGCTGCAGGGCGAGCCGCTGCTCGAGCTCAAATTCGACAGCAAGGTCGTGGGCGTCACCCAGCAGGCGTCCATGGTCGAGGTGACGATCGAGCGCAATGGACGCCGCGAGACGCTGACCGGCCGCTGGCTCATCGGCGCCGACGGGGCGCGCAGCGACGTGCGCCGCTCGCTCGGCATCGCATTCGACGGCTTCACCTGGCCGGACCGCTTCCTCGTGGTGAGCACCCCATTCGATTTCTATCGCGTCATCGCCGGCCTGGTGCCGGTCACCTATGTGGCCGATCCGGAACGCTGGCACTTCCTGCTGCAGATTCCCGGGCTGTGGCGCGTGATGTTTCCGATCGCGGCGCACGAAAGCGACGAGCTGGCGCTCGATGCCGACTTTGCCCAATCGCTGCTGGCAGATGTGGTGCCCGGCGTGTCGCGCTACGAGATCGCCCACACGACGCTCTACAATGTGCATCAGCGCGTGGCCAGGACGTTCCGCCTGGGTCGCGCGTTCCTGGCCGGAGACGCCGCCCACATCAACAATCCGCTCGGCGGCATGGGCATGAACGGCGGCATCCATGACGCCACCAATCTGACGTCGCGCCTGATCGAGGTGTGGAGCGGACGCAAGTCCGAGACCGAGCTCGACCGCTACGACCGCCAGCGCCGGCAGATCACGCTCGAGTACATCGAGACGCAATCGGTGGAGAACAAGCGCAACCTGGAAGGCGCCGGAGACGAATTCAAACAGAAGCTGCAGCACATCGCGGCCGATCACCGCCGCGCCTACGACTACCTGCTGCGGGTCTCCATGATCGCCAGCCTGCGCCGCGCCGAGGAGCTGGGATGAGATGCGCGGCGCAAACAGCTCGGAACTGTAGCCCGAATGGAGCGAAGCGAAATCCGGGGACGGAGTCGCAAATCGCACCGCCGCTCCCGCATTCCGCTTCGCTCCATGCGGGCTACGCAGGCTGTACTCACGGCTTGTGCCGACGGCGCGTGGCACGCGATGATTGGCGCCAGATGACAGCACCGCTCGTGACGCGTTGGGTCGGGCAGCCCGTTCCCCGCAAGGAGGACGAGGCGCTGCTGAGCGGGCGCGCGCGCTTCATCGACGACCTGGCGCCGGTTCCCGGCTTGAAGCATGCCGCCATCCTGCGCTCGCCGCATCCGCATGCGCGCCTGCGCCACATCGACGTGAGCCGCGCGGCGGCGCTGCCCGGAGTCGTCGGCGTAGTGACGGGCGGGGAGCTCACAAAGCTGGTCGGCCCGATCCCGAGCGTGGTCAAGGCGCCGGTGCCGTACTTTCCGTTCGCAATCGACAAGGTGCGCTACGTCGGCGAGCCGGTCGCGGTCGTGGTCGCCGACGACCGCTACGTCGCCGAGGACGCGCTCGATCTCATCGCGGTCGACTACGATCCGCTGCCGGCGGCCGCGGACCTCGCGGCTGCGCGGAAAAGCGACGCGCCGATCCTGCACGAGAAGGTCGGCTCCAACGTCGTCAGCCGGCGCAGCTTTCGCTATGGCGATCCGGACGGCGCCTTTGCGGCCGCCGATCGCGTGTTCGAATTGTCCTACACGTATCCGCGCTATGCCTCGACGCCGATGGAGACGTTGGGGGTGATTGCGCAGTTCGAGCCGGCGCCCAACCGCTTCACCGTATGGTCGAATTTCCAGGGACCTTTCGTGCTGCACCCGCTGATGGCCGGCGCGCTGAAAGTACCGGGCGGCCGGCTGCGGCTGATCACGCCGCCGCACAGCGGCGGCAGCTTCGGCGTCAAGCAGGCGGTGTTCTCCTATATCGTGCTGCTGGCGGCGGTGAGCCGGCAGCTCGGCGTGCCCGTGAAATGGATCGAGGACCGCGCCGAGCACCTGGCGGCGTCGTCCGCCGCCAGCGACCGCATGGGCTTCGTCTCCGCCGCCTTCACGGCGGCGGGCGAACTGACCGCGCTGCGCTTCCACAACGTGGCGAACATGGGCGCCTATATCCGGCCGCCCGAGCCGGCCTCACTCTACCGCATGCATAGCGCCGCGAGCGGCTGCTATCGCGTACGCAACATCGCGGTCGACAACGAACTCGTGGTCACCAACCAGGCGCCGGTCGGGCTCAATCGCGGCTATGGCGGGCCGCAGTTCTACTTCGCGCTCGAGCGGATGATGGATATCGCGGCGCGCGGCCTGAACCTCGATCCGGCCGAACTGCGCCGCCGCAATTTCGTGGCCAAGGACGCCTTTCCGTATGCCAGCCCGGCCGGCTCGATCCTCGACGCCGGAGATTATTCGGCCGCGCTCGATGAGCTGAAGCGCCTCGCCGATTATCCGGCACTTCTGGCGAAGCGGGCCGCGGCGGGGCGCGAAAAGAAACTGTTCGGCATCGGCATTGCGGCCGGCATCGAGCCCTCGGGCTCCAACATGGCCTACGTGTCGCTGGCGCAGACGCCGGAGGAGCGCGCGCGCACCGATCCCAAGTCGGGCGCCAATGCCAGCGCCGTGGTGGCGATCGACCCGTCCGGCCACGTGACATTGCGGCTGTGCAGCACGCCGAACGGCCAAGGCCACGCCACCGTGGCGGCGCAGATCGTCGCCGACGCGCTCGGGCTCAAGCCGGAAGACATCGACGTGGTGACTGAGGTGGACACGTTGACCAGCGCCTGGTCGATCGCCTCGGGCAACTACGCCAATCGCTTCGCCGCCATCGTGGTCGGTGCGATCGCGCAATCGGCCGGCAAAGTGGCGCAGCGGCTAAGAATCCTGGCGGCTCAAGCGCTCGAGGAAACGCCCGACCGGATCGAGCTGGTGGACGGCCTTGCCCGGGTGAAGGCGCCGTCCAACAAGAGCATCCCGCTGCGCAAACTCGCCGCGCGCCCGCACTGGAATCCCGTCGACTTGCCGCCCGACATGCCAGCCGGGATTTTTGAGCCGACGTTCCTCTCGCCGCCATCGCTGGCCTCGCCCGATGCCCAGGACCGCGTGCCCTCGGCGGTGACCTATGGCTTCGTCATCGACCTGGCGGCGGTCGAGATCGATCGCGCCACCGGTGCGCTGCGCATCGACACCTACGCGTCGGTGCACGACGTCGGACGGCAGCTCAACCCGCGCATCGTCGACGGCCAGGCGCTGGGCGGCTTCGCGCACGGCCTCGGCGCGGCGCTGATGGAAGAGCTCGCCTATGATGCAAATGGCCATTTCCTGTCGGGCACATTTGCCGACTACCTGTGCCCGACCGCGATGGAAGTGCCGCCCATCACGTTGGGCCACGTTGAAACACCCTCGCCGATGAATCCGCTCGGCGCCAAGGGTATGGGCGACGGCAGCTCGATGCTGACGCCGGCCGCGATCGCCAATGCGGTCGCCGACGCACTCGGGCGCGACGACATTTTTTTGCCGCTCACCCGACAACGGCTATGGCGGCTGGCGAACGGGGAAGCGGCACAAGCCCGGCCATCGGCACCTCGCGCGACCGAGCCGCAGGTCCGCGTGGGCGGCCTGACCGGCGAAGGGGAAATCGTGCTGTCGGCGGCACCAGAAAACATCTGGCGCCGCCTTACCCACCCCGACGAGCTGGCCGCCATCGTGCCGGGATGCCGCACGCTCAGCCAGGACGGCCCGGATCGCTATCGCGCCGAGGTGATGATCGGCATTGCGGGCATCCGCGGGCTCTACGCGGCCGAGATCGAATTTTCCGACAAGCGCGAGCCGCACGCGCTGCGCCTCATCGGCCGGGCGTCGGGTGCGCTTGGCCACGGCGCCGGCACCGGCGACGTGACGCTTGCGGCGACCGGCAATGGCGGCACGCGGCTGCGCTACCGCTACGAGGCGGAGATTGGCGGCAAGGTCGCGGCAGTCGGCCAGCGCATGCTTGGCGCGGTGACGCGCGCGCTCATCGCGCAGTTCTTTGCCGCGCTCGAACGGCGCGTGGCGCCGCAGACGCAGCCCTCCTGGTGGCGCCGGCTACGCGGCTTGGTGGGGAAGAGATCATGAAGCCGGCGCGGTTCGACTATTATCGCGCCGGAAGCATTGCCGACGCGACCGGGGTGCTGGCCGAGCTGCGCGAGGATGCGGCCGTGCTGGCGGGCGGCCTGTCGCTCGGTCCCATGCTCAATCTGCGGCTGGTGCGCCCGCGCGCCGTCATCGACATCACGCGCGTGCCGCGGCTCGACACAGTCGAGCTGCGCAACGGCAGCGTGGCGACCGGCGCCGCCCTCACGCAAGCCGATGCGCTGGAATCCGACGTTGTCCGCCGCGAGATTCCGCTGCTGGCGCTGGCACTGCCGTGGGTCGGCCATTTCCAGACGCGCAATCGCGGCACGCTGGGAGGCTCGGTCGCCCATGCCGATCCGAGCGCCGAGATCCCGCTGTGCCTGGTCGTCAGCGGCGGCGCGATCGTCCTGCGCTCGAAGCGACGCGAGCGCCGCGTGCGCGCTGAAAAATTCTTTCTCGGCATGCTGACGACGGCGCGGCAGCCCGACGAGCTCGTGGTCGGTCTCGAATGGCCACGCGCGCCTGCCGACGCCGGCCACGCGTTCGAAGAAGTTTCCCAGCGCCACGGCGATTTCGCGATTTGCGCGGCTGCCTGCCGCATTCGCCTGGACGGAGGCGATCGTATCGCATCTCTCGATCTCGGCCTCGGCGGCGTGGAGAGCCGCCCTGCCCCCGTCGACACGGCGGCTTTCGTCGGGAGACCGGTTGATGCCAGCATGGTCCAGGAGCTCGGCGACCAAGCGGTCCGGCCGCTGGCGCCGCTGGAGGATCACGTCGCCACGGCCGACTACCGCCTGGCGCTGGCGCGGGTGCTGATCAGCCGCGTCGTGCACGATGCCGCAGCCGATGCACGCACCCGGAGGACTTGAGCATGCTGCACGTCAAGGCGGACGAACGGCGCCGCATCGAGCTCACGGTCAACGGCCGCCGCCGCGTCGGCAATGCCGAGCCGCGCATGCTGCTCACCGACTTCCTGCGCCACGAGCTGCAGGTGTTTGGCGTGCACGTGGGCTGCGAACACGGCGTGTGCGGGGCCTGCACCATCCTGCGTGATGGACGGGCGGTGCGCAGCTGTACCCAATACGCCGTGCAGGCCGATGGCGCCGAGATCAGCACGGTCGAGGGGCTTGCCCACGAGGGCAAGCTCAACGTGCTGCAGCGCGCATTCGCGCGCCACCATGCGCTGCAATGCGGCTTCTGCACCGCCGGGATCCTGATGTCGGCGACGCATTTCCTGACCACAACGCCGCGGCCGACCGAAGCACAGGTGCGTGACATGCTGTCCGGCCATATCTGCCGCTGCACCGGCTATGCGCCCATCGTGGCGGCGATCCTCGATGCGGCCCAAGCGGCGGGAGACACGTGATGGATCTCGGCACCGCATTCGCCTGCGCGGCATTGCGCCACGGCGGCGCGGAAGCCCTGGTCGACGGCGACCGCCGGCGCACCTATTCAGAATGGTACGGCGAAATCCGCGCGGTGGCCGGCGGCCTGCGGGGCCTGGGCCTCAACACCGGCGATCATTTCGTGGCCGTCATGCGCAACCGCCACGAGATGGCGACGCTCTACTGGGCGAGCCAGATGCTGGGCCTGATCTTCACGCCGGTCAGCTGGCGCTCGAGCACCGACGAGATCGCCTACTGCCTGCAGGACGCCGAGGCGGCAGCGATCGCCTATGACGGGGCCACCGGCGACGGCGTGCCGGAGGCGGCGGCACGTCTGCGCTTTCCCGGCGACAGGATGGTCGTGGCGGCCGACGGCAGCGGCGATGGCGTCCGCTTCGAGCGGCTGCGCGACGGCCCGTCTGTCGCCGGTCCGGCGGGCGTCGACGATACCGCCATCTGCCTGATGCTTTATACATCCGGCACCACTGGCAAGCCGAAGGGCGTGCCGCGCTCGCACCGAGCCGAGCTGGCGGCGGGCGTGTCGCAGATCGCCCATCACGGCTACCGGCAGGCTGAGTCGGCGCTCGGCGTGATGCCCATGTTCCACACCATGGGAATTCGCTCGCTCCTGGCCTCGGCGCTGGTCAACGGCAAGCTGGCGTGCATGGCCGAATATGCCGCGCGCGAGGTGCTGCGCCTGGTCGAGGCCGAGCGCCTGTCGAGCCTGTTCCTGGTGCCGACCATGTTCCATGACATCCTGCGCGAAGATTTTTCTGGCGATCTCGGCTCGCTGTCGCGCGTCAGCTATGCCGGGATGGCGATGGCGCCGGCGCTGGTCGAGCAGTGCCAGGAGCGGCTGCAGCCGGACGTATTCATCAATCACTACGGCTCGAGCGAGATCTACACGTTCACCATC
>DATFWC010000100.1:0-11155 GCA_035259885.1 Xanthobacteraceae bacterium | reverse complement strand
GGCGCAGGCCGCCGAGCTCACCTCGCGGCAGAATCTCGTCGCCGTCGTGTCCAACGGCACCGCGGTGCTGGGCCTGGGCAACATCGGGCCCCTCGCCTCCAAGCCGGTGATGGAAGGCAAGGCGGTGCTGTTCAAGAAATTTGCCGGCATCGACGTGTTCGACATCGAGATCGCGGCGCACGAGGTCGACCGCGTGGTCGAGGTCGTGGCGGCGCTCGAGCCGACCTTCGGCGGCATCAACCTCGAGGACTTCAAGGCTCCCGAGTGCTTCGAGATCGAGGCGAAGCTCAAGGCGCGCATGAACATCCCGGTGTTCCACGACGACCAGCACGGCACCGCCATCATCGTGGCGGCCGCCGTGCGCAACGCCCTCGATCTCGCCGGCAAGCGCATCGGGGACGTGAAGATCGTGACCTCGGGCGCCGGCGCGGCGGCGCTCGCCTGCCTCAATCTCCTGGTATCACTCGGGGCCAGGCGCGAGAACATCTGGATCACCGACATCGAAGGCGTGGTCTATGCCGGCCGATCCCAGCTCATGGATCGGTGGAAGAGCGTCTATGCGCAGCAGACCGGCCTGCGCACGCTGGCCGAGGTCATCGACGGCGCCGACGTGTTCCTCGGCCTGTCGGCCGGCGGCGTGCTCAAGCCCGACATGGTCAAGCGCATGGCCGAGCGGCCGCTGATCATGGCGCTGGCCAATCCCATCCCGGAGATCATGCCGGAGGTGGCGCTGGGCGCGCGGCCGGACGCCATGATCTGCACCGGGCGCTCGGACTACCCCAACCAGGTCAACAACGTGCTGTGCTTTCCGCATATCTTTCGCGGCGCCCTCGACGTCGGCGCCACCACCATCAACGAGGAGATGAAGCGCGCCGCCGTCGAGGCGATCGCGGCGCTGGCGCGCGAAGCGCCGTCCGAGGTGGCGGCGCGCGCCTATGGCGGGCAGGCGCCGACCTTCGGGCTCGGATCGCTGATCCCCAATCCGTTCGACCCGCGTCTGATCCTGTGCATCGCGCCGGCCGTGGCCGGGGCCGCCATGGAGTCGGGCGTCGCCACCCGCCCGATCGCCGATTTCGATGCTTACGACGAGCGGCTCAACCGCTTCGTCTTCCGCACCGGCTTCATCATGAAGCCGGTGTTCGCCCTGGCGAACAGCGCGCCCAAACGGGTCGTCTATGCCGAAGGCGAGGACGAGCGCGTGCTGCAGGCCGCCCAGGTGGTGATCGAGGAGCAGTTGGCCAAGCCGATCCTGGTCGGACGGCCGGCCGTGGTCGAGGCGCGCCTGGCCCGCTTCGGCCTCTCCATCCGCCCCGACCGCGATTTCGAGCTGATCAATCCCGAGGACGATCCGCGTTACCGCAGCTTCGTCCAGTTCTACATCGAGACCGCCGGCCGGCGCGGCATCACGCCGGACGTGGCGCGCACGCTGGTGCGCACCAACGCAACCGTGATCGCGGCGCTGGCGCTGCGCCGCGGCGAGGCCGATGCCATGATCTGCGGGCTTCAGGGGCGCTACATGCGCCATCTCGAGCACATCCGCGACATCATCGGCGCCGCCCCCGGCTGCGACCATTTCGCCGCGCTGACGCTGCTGATCACCGCCAGGGGCAACTATTTTCTCGCCGACACCCAGGTGCAGCCTGAGCCGAGCGCCGAGGATATCGCGCGCACGGTGGTCCTGGCGGCCGCCCACGTCCGCCGCTTCGGGCTCGAGCCCAAGGTCGCGCTGATCTCCCATTCCGACTTCGGCAGCCACGACATGGTTTCGGCGCGCAAGATGCGCCAGGCCCTGGCGCTCGTGACCGTCGCCCATCCGGAGCTCGAGATCGACGGCGAGATGCATGTCGACACCGCCCTCAATCCGTCCTACCGCGAGCGCGTGTTCCCGCACGCGCGGCTCAAGGGTGAGGCCAACGTCCTGATCATGCCGACCCTCGACGCCGCCAACATCGCCGACCAGATGATTCGCGCCGTCGCCGACGCGCTTCCGGTGGGGCCCATTCTCATCGGTGCGGCGCGGCCGGCCCACATTCTCACGCCCTCGGTCACGGCGCGCGGCGTCGTCAACATGACGGCGGTCGCCGTCGTCGAGGCGCAGGAGGCGGCGAAAGGTCCGTGACCGGCGCCGGCACTGTTGAAGTGCCGCACGCACGGCACGCCGGAAGTGCTTGGGGCGAGAAACCTCTTGCACCCCGGGAATGTTGGGCTTATGTGGGGCCTAGTCGCTGTGCACGGTCCGCGTTTTGGTCTGTCCGGCGGCATTTTCGTATCCGTGAGCCGGCTCGCCGGTCTCTCGGGCTTCGATCTCTGGTTGGGGAGGACGGCATGCGCCAGAACGCCCTCTTCCAATTGGGGACGGGCTTGGGGACCCCAGGTACCGCCCGAAAGGAAGACTCTTCGATCGGCACGCGCGCCACGGGCAAGACCGCCGCTGCGGTACGGACCGAGGAGCGCAACGATCATTTCGTGATGAGGAACGGGGTGCGGTGCGCCGGCGCGCATCTCATCGTCGACCTCTACGAGGCCGATCGGCTCGACGACATCGATCACATCGAGGACGCGCTGCGCCGCTGCGTCGCCGCCGCAGGCGCCACGCTGCTGCACATGCACCTCCACCACTTCGAGCCGAACGGCGGCGTCTCCGGCGTGGCCGTGCTCGCCGAGAGCCACATCTCGATCCATTCCTGGCCGGAGGCGAACTACGCCGCCGTCGACATCTTCATGTGCGGCACCGCCAATCCCGACGCCTGCATCCCGGTGCTGCGCGAGGCGTTCGCCGCCAAGCGCGTCGCGGTCAGCGAGCTCCTGCGCGGACAGGTGGGCTGCCCCTGACTTGCCGTGCTTCGCGCACCTGGCAGCGGCACTCTCGGTTGTCATCCCGGCCGAGTGCCGCCAGGCGCGAGAGCCGGGATCCAGGTACCCCTGCCGTGCCCATTTCACGATGCCGGGGTACTTGGATCCCGGGTCTCGCCGCTGTCGCGGCTCGCCCGGGATGACAGCGGAGGGTTGCTGAGATCAAGTGCGATAACTGCTCTGTACTCCCGTCATCGGATTCGATCATGGCCGAGAAGCGCTGGATTCCGGAAACCCTGTTCGACGAGCTCGGCTTCCGCATGACCTACGCGGCCGAACGCGTGCTCTACGAGACGCGGACTGGCCACCAGCACCTGGTGCTGTTCGAGCACAAACGGTTCGGCAAGGTGCTGATGCTGGACGGCGCCACGCAGGTCACGACGCGCGACGAGTTCATCTACCACGAGATGATGACCCACGTGCCGATCTTCGCGCACGGCCGGGCGCGCGAGGTTCTCGTCGTTGGCGGCGGCGATTGCGGGATCGCCGAGGAGGTGCTGAAGCACGCGGGCGTGGCGCGGCTGACCCAGGTGGAAATCGATGACTCGGTGGTGGAGTTCGCCAAGGAGCATTTTCCGGAATTCACCGGCCCGGTGCTGGCGGACAAGCGGTTCGACCTCGTCATCGACGATGGCATGAACTACGTCGCCACCACCGACCGGCGCTTCGACGTGATCATCGTCGATTCGACGGACCCGCAGGGGCCCGGCAAGGTGCTGTTCACGCAAGACTTCTACGCCGCCTGCAAGCGCTGCATGGGGCCCGGCGGCGTGATGGTGACGCAGAACGGCGTGCCGTTCCTGCAGCCGGACGAGCTGATCGCCAGCCTGCGCCACTTCCGCAAACTGTTCGCCGACAGCGCATGCTACATCGCGGCGATCCCCACCTATGTCGGCGGCCATATGACCATGGGCTGGGCGGCGGACGACGCACGCCTGCGCGACGTGACGGTCGCGACGCTGACCGAGCGCTATGCGGCGGCCGGCCATTTCGCCACCCGGTACTGGACGCCGGAGGTGCACAAGGCGGCCTTCGCCCTGCCCCGCTTCATTGCCGAGCACGTGGCGCAGGCGCAGTGCTAGGCCGAACCCTGGCATTGTTCACCATCGGTTAACCATCGCGCCGCGCAGCGCTGCGCGAACCGGAGTGGGCCGCGTACGCCTGATTGTATTTAAGCGGCACTTAACGCAGATCGGCAAACTTGGCGGGGGTCGTGGAGAATCAGCGCGTGCTGCCGCTGCAACGGAAAATCGCTGCCATCGCGATCGGCATTGTGCTGGCGAGTGTGCTGGCGCTGTCGTTCCAGTATTTCGTGGAATACCGCATCGAGCAGCAGGGACGCGACGAGGTCGAAAACAGTGCCCGTCGCGGGATTGCGCTGGCCGAAGCGCGTATCGGGCGAGCCATTGCCGGCCTGGTCGAGCTGGGGCGGCGCGGCGTTGCCGGGTGCAGCGCGGCCGAACGCGAGGCCTTGAGCGCGATGGCGTTCGAGATCATGCCGGTCAAGGAGCTTGCGGTCGTCGACGGCGACGGCGCCGTCCTGTGCACGAGCCACGGCCTGGACATGGGGGAACAGCACGTCGCCTCGCGCAGCACGGTGCGCTCCGCCGCCGGCGTCCTCCTCGAAATCGTCACCGTGGGCGAGCGCCGCAGCCGCATGGTCCGCGTCCGCCGCACCAGCCGCGACGGCAACGGCGTCGCGGCGCTGATCCCGGCCGAGCTGCTGCTCGCCCAGGTCGTCCTCGACGGAGGCTCGCAGCGCGCCCATGCCGTCATGGCGGCGGCGGACGGCACCACGATCGTCGAAACCGGCCGCAAGGCGGCGGGCGATGAACGCGACACCGACCGCATCGTGGCCACGCGCAAATCGAACGACTACGGCCTGACGGTCACGTCGTCCATGTCGCGCGCGGGGCTCGCCACCAGCCGCGCCGACATGCGGGCCTCCGCCATCCTGGCCGGCGTCGGCGCCTCCGTGCTCATCGTTCCGCTGGTGGCATTCGGGCGGCGGCGCCGGCGCGACAATCCGATCGCCGACCTGCGCCGGGCGCTGCAGGCCGACGAGTTCATGCCCTACTACCAGCCGATCCTCGATATCAGCAAC
This sequence comes from Xanthobacteraceae bacterium, assembly GCA_035259885.1. GTDB lineage: Bacteria > Pseudomonadota > Alphaproteobacteria > Rhizobiales > Xanthobacteraceae > DATFWC01. The sequence continues at coordinate 6,198 of DATFWC010000100.1, read as the reverse complement.
GGCCGGCTGGAGGGCGCGGAAGTGCTGATCCGCTGGCGCAAGCCGGACGGCTCGATCGTTCCGCCGGCGCAGTTCATTCCGTTGCTGGAGTCGAGCGGATTGATCTTCGAGGCCACGCGCGCCCTGATGCGCCGCGTGTGCCGCGAAGCCGGCCCGGCCATCGGCCGCCGCTCGCGCTGCAAGGTCAGCTTCAACCTGACGGCGCGGCATTTCGCCGACGACGCGCTGGTCACCGAGATCCGCGACATCTTCGCTGGCTCGCCGATTTCGCTGTCGCAGGTCGTGCTCGAGGTCACCGAGCGCCAGCCGCTGGAGAACCTGACGGCGGCGCGCACCGTCATCGCCGGCCTGCAGGAACTCGGCGTCCGCGTCGCCATCGACGACGTGGGGGCCGGCCATGGCGGCCTGTCCTATCTGCTGAAGCTCGGCGTCGACGTCATCAAGATCGACAAGCTGTTCGTCGACGCGATCGGCAGCGAACGCCATTCGGCCGCGATCATCAATTCGCTGGTGGAACTGGCCCGCACCATGCGCATGGAGGTGGTCGCGGAAGGGGTCGAGAGCTTCGAGCAGGTGGAGTATCTGCGCGACCAGGGCATCCATCTGGCCCAGGGCTATGTCTTTGCCCCGCCCCTGCCCGGCACCTCGTTCCTGCAGCTCCTGGAGGCTGCCGACCCGGTCGGCCGCGCGGCCACGCATGCCGACGAGGCGCTCGCGCCCGACGTTTCCCTGCCGGAAAGCGTCGCCGTGGCGTGAACCGCCGGGAAATCCTAACAAATTCCTACCGCCGGACGGCCCATGTTTGGGTTTGAAAAAAGCCCCGGCGTCCCGTATGGGACAGGGGCGTTCAACCAAGCGAAGGACACGCACATGATTCGCACGATCGGAGCAGCGGCGCTCATGAGCCTCGCCTTGACCATGCCGGCGCAACAGGCGGGGGCGCAGGACCCGTTCAGCGTGCTGGGCGGAGCGGCGGCCGGCGCCATCATCGGCGGCGCGGCGACCGGCCGGGCCGGCGGAGCGGCCGCCGGCGCCATCATCGGCGGTGCCACCGGCGCCATTCTGAGTGCGGAAGCCGAGCGGCGGCGCGGGGGTTATTACTGGTGGAACGACGGCTGCTACGTGCGCGCCCAGGGAGGTTGGGTGCGCGTTTCGCGACGCTATTGCTACTGATGTGGCGGCTGCCGGCGGTCGCCTCGACGTGACCGTCCGGCATCCGTTTTGGCGGGGATGTATCCCGCGCGCCAGTTTTCTGGCGCTACTTTCGCCTTCATTTGCGGTCTCTGTTCCGTGGCGCCGGCGCGGCACCGTTGCAAGCCACGGCGGTGCCCCGATCCGGGTCTAGGACCGGTATCGGAGACCAACCGGGGACACATCATCGCGAGGGACGAAGACGCCGCGCTGCAGTTGCCTCATACTGCCGGTCTGCCGAGTTCGGGGGAGGAGTGGACGATGAACGCGGTTTTCACAATTGGGCGCATTGCGCTCGTCCTGGCCTTCATCATTTCGGGCGCACAGAAGCTGCTGGACATCGCTGGCACGGCCGAGCAGATCCAGTCGAAGCTGGGGTCCATTCCAGCGCCGCTGACGGACATCACCTCGCAGGTCGAGGTGACGCTCGGCATGCCCATCTGGCAGACGCTCGCCGTCGTGGTGGCCTTGATCGAAGTGGTGGGCGGCCTGCTGGTCGCCTTCAATGTCCTGACGCGGACCGCTGCCATCGTGCTGCTGCTGTTCGTTGCTGTCACCACGTTCTACTTCCATGACTTCTGGAACATGAGCGGGCCGGACCGCGCGAGCAACATGGTTCAAGCGTTGAAGAATCTGTCCCTCATGGGGGCGTTCCTCATGCTCGCCGCCTGGCCGCGGCGAGCGCTGGTCGAGGCGGCCGAGCACGAGCGGCTCGAACGGCTCGAGCCTCTGTGACCGTCGCGTACCGACCGCGTTCGCTTCCCGGGCCGACCAGGGGACCGTGCACGGCGCCCGACGGAGGCCTGCCTCGATGATCCGCATGCTGTTGCTCATGGCGGCACTCGTGGCCTGCGCGGGCCGCGCGGCGGCGCAGGATGCCGGCCCGCGCAGCGCCGGCATCTACCGGCAGGTCATGGACAACGAGCGGGTCCGCGTGTTCCAGGCGAATTTCAAGCCCGGCGACAAGCTGGCCAGCCGCACCTACCCGACCCACCTGATGATCACGCTGACCGACGGCACCCTGATCTTCGTGCCCGAGGGCCGCACCGGCTATGAGGTCAACTTCAAGGCTGGGGAGACGATGTGGTTTCCGCCGCTGACGCGCGCCACCGAGAACGACAGCGACAAGGAGGTGCGCGTGCTGGTGGTCGAGTTCAAGGACGGGGCGGCGCCGCGGTCGGCCAAGGTCAGGGCAAAGGGCAAGGGGAAGGCCCGCGGGGCGCGGGGCGGCGGGCGCAGGGCGGCCGCGCCGAGGGGCACCGCGCCAAGAGCCAGAGGCGCCGGGAAGAAATAGCGCACTCGGTGCGCTCCAAGAGTCCCCAATCCCCTCACCCGGTGCGCTTCGGCTGCCGACCTCTCCCCGCCGCTGGCAGGGCTATCGCATATGCTTCGCAAGCATCTCGGCTGTCATCCCGGGCGCAGCGCACCACTCCGTGCTGCGCCCGGGATGACAACGGAGGAAACGGCGCCATATGCGATAGCCCTGCCGGCCGCTGGGGAGAGGTGGAGCAAAGCGGCACGGCCGCGCTTCTTGCGTCAATGCGCGATAGGTGAACTGAAAGCGGCCGCCTACGACGCGACGGACAGCGCCGGCGTCGTTTTCTCGGCCTGCTGCCCCGAAGCCTCGTCGGCGTCCGACTGGCTCCGCAGGTGGTAGAAGTCGAGGACACGCTTGGCGGTGTCGGTGCCCAGGCGCTGGAAGCTGCGCAGGGCGCGATCGAGATCCGACGCCGCGATGCCGCGGTCGGCCGCCTGCATCAGCAGGATGGCCTTGGCGGTGGTCCACGAGCACTGGGCGGCGCGGATCAGGATGAGCACCATGTCGGCATTGTCGTCGAGCAGCGCCCGCTCGACCACGTCCACCGGCACGCCGCACAGGAGCGACAGCGCCACAGTCGTCTGCTCGAACTTGCGCTCGCGCGCGAAGGCGTGGACGTCGGCTTCGCCGAGGCGGCCAAGCTGGTGCAGCTTCTCCACCTGGGCGCGCGCGATGGTGTGGTCGGGCGACGCATTGCGCAGCTCGGAGCGCAGCTTGCTGGCGATCTCGGCGATGGCATCGTGCACCGCCGCGGCGCGCTGCGGATTGGCCGCCTCGAGCTTGGCGCAGACGCTGGCCGAGGCGGTCTCCAGCAGTTTGAGAAAATGATGGCGCGGAATGTCCGGCCGCACACCGACGCGGATCGCCAGCGTCTCATCCGAGTGCGCGCGCGCCACCAGCTTGCCGAAGCCGGCATCGGAGAAGCGCGCCCCGGCATTCTTGGCGACCGAGCGCACGACCTGCTGGTCGCCGCGGTCGATCAGCACGTCGGTGACGGCGGTGCTGAGCGAGGTGCGGCTGGCGATCGCGTTGAGGTGCGCCTGGCCCTTGGTGCTGGCCACGGCCACCAGGTCCTGGTCGTTGAGCCGGGCCGATTGTGTGATGACCGGAACCGCGACCGCGCTGTCGTCGTCGAAGGCGAGCGAGTGGATCACTTTGACCGGCGCATTTGCTACCGGCCCGAGGCGTTGCGACAGCTTGGCCTTGGCCTTGGCCTCGATCTCGGCGGCGAGCCGCAGGATGACGTCGTCGAACAGCGCCACCTGCTCGTCGGAATAGCGGCTGGCGCCATCCATGAACAGGTCGATGACGCGCCACAGGGAATTCAACCGCTTCTCCGGCGATCCGGACGCGATTGCGTCTTCCAGCTCGTCGATGAGGGAGGAAATTTGCATCCTGAGGCGATCCGTCCCAAAGCCCAAGCACCGGTACCACCGGCGGTTTCCGACCATACGGGCCAAAGGTGAACAAACGTTACCGCAATCGCCTCAATTCGATGAAAGGCCGGCAGGACGCTGTGAACCGAACCGCATGGCCCACGCCCGGGCGCCGCGGGCCGGCCCGGTTTCCTAGAGCATGATCCCGAAAAGTGGGTACCGGTTTTCGGAAAGATCATGCTCCAAGCATAATTTAGAGCGAGATGGCGATTCGAAGAAAAGTCATCTCGCTCTAAGTCACGCAGGACCCTGGCGGCGCGAGCCGCAGTACCGCCTTGCCCCAAGACTCGCCGGCACGCCCGCGCCCATCAGGGCTTGCGGGCGGCCGACCACGTGACCAGTACGACGTCGGCCGTCGCATCCAGCACCTGCGGCGGGCCGGCGACCAGGCCGTGGGCGGCCAGAAGGTCCTCCGGCGTGCACGCCGGAACGTCAGGAAAGACCGGCCGCCCGCCCGGCAGGCGCACCCGGTTGGCGCGCGTGAGATGGAAGGCGTCATAGCCGATATCGAGGAACAGGCCGAAGGTGTCGGTGCCGCCGATCACTGCCAGGATGCCATCCCCCGCGTCGAGCGCCTGCCACGCCTGCTCCAACGACGCGCCCGCCGGATTCCACAGGAGCGCCCTGGCGATCTGCGGATGCGGAGCGAGCGACGGGACGCTGCGCGTCAGGATGAGGCGTTTGCGCGACGCCCCGTCGGCGCCGCCTTCAGCCGAGTGCTTTCCGTGTGCCACCGCAGCGGCGCGGTCGAGCCCGCGGTGGAAGAAGCCCTGGTCGGCCTTGACCATCAGCCCCGGCGGCTGGACGCCCGCGGCGTCGGCGATCATGCCGTCGGCGGAAATGATGGCATAGCCTTCGATGCGGGACGGACGATTCATGGCCGGCGAATGGCGAATGATGAGTGGCGAATGGTGCTTTCAGCGATTCAACCCATTCGCTATTCGCTATTCGCTATTCGCGCAATCCTACGGCGCGCCGAAGGACGTGCAGTTGGCGGCGTCGCCGGAAAAGTCGCAATTGATCATGCGCGGCTGGCGCGCCGCATCGGCCATGCGGTCCCGGCGATAGAGCTGCTGCTGCTGCGACGTCCATTGCTCCATGGCGGCGGCAGCGCGTTGGCGCTGCTGGGCTTCGAACTGGGCCCGCCCATGCACCTGCGAGTCGATCTGTCCTTCGACCTCCGTCATCTTGGCGGTCGCCTGCAGCGCCAGCCGTTCGCGGGCCTCGTTGAACTGTCCCCAGGTCAGTTTGCCGGCCGCGGCCTGCGCCCACACCCGATCGTTCTCCGCAAACGACTCGATCAGCGCCGTGAGGATCAACGGGTGAACCTTCGACGCCGCGTCCAACAACACCTTTCGGCAGGCCTGCACCTCGGCATGAAGCCGGTACAGGTCGGCGATCTCGGCCCTGGTCGGCTTGGCATCGTCCGTCAGGTATTGAACCGGCATGCTGCGGTTGAGGTCGGGGTCGAGATACATTCGTTTGGCCAGCCGGGCATAGCGCCGCCGGGAGTATGGCTGGCCCGTGCATGACTCACCGGCGGCCGCCATTTGCGCGGTTTGCGGTGCCGGCGCGGGCGCCGGCACCACCGCCTTCTCGGCCTGAACGGGTTCCACTGGAACGGCGGTGCCGCAGCCCGACAGCCACACTGCCAGGATGGCGCAAATCGACCCTACGAAGAAAAAACGCGCGCCCGCCATCGGGCTGCCCCCGCCAGCCTCAACCCTGGCTACAGATTACTCGGCAACTCTTGGATGCACCACGAGAATCTGCGGCGCTTGCCGTTACCCACAGCCAAAATTGCGGTCGAATCCCGCGCTGGCCGGCCATGTCGTCATCCCGATACCGTCATGGGAGCGGCTGCCGGGCCGCCGAAACGCAACGAGGAGCCGCGGCGGCGGCTCCTCGCGTCCCCGATTCGCCCGCGGGGCGAACGGAAATCACTCGCTGATCGTGCGCACCACCGACGAGGTCGGACGGTCGCTGACCGTCGGCAGCTTGACCTCCTTGGCGACCATCTCGTCGTACTGGGCGAGCGTCTGCACCGGTTCCTTCGGCTTCAGGTGCACGACCTTGTAGCCGCCCGCCTTGAGCTGCCGAAGAATCTCAGGGAGCGCTTCGCCGGTGTGCAGCTGGAAGTCGTGCATCAGGACGATGCCCTTGCCGCGCTTCTCCAGCTTGGTCATCACCGACTTCACGATCTGCTCGGGCCGGCGCATGGTGAAGTCGAATGAGTCCAAATCGGTCGAGAAG